>DSBF01000137.1 GCA_011049495.1 Ignavibacteria bacterium | reverse complement strand
TCTTGACATTTTCGCAAATATTTTGTATAATTCATCTGCGAATACAAATCAATCCCACACAACTTCTTTCTACTACTGAGCCGATGGGGATACGTCATTTTTTACAATGATGGAGCGGTCATGACTCAAGTTAGCCATAACAGCAAGCCAAAGCTGCTGGATCAGGTACGGGATGCTATCCGCACCAAACATTACAGCATGAAAACCGAAGAGGCTTATATCCATTGGATTAAGCGGTTCATCTTATTTCATAAAAAGCGTCATCCGAAAGAAATGGGTGAAAATGAGATTAATCAATTTATTACTCATCTGGCAGTAAAAGACAAGGTCTCTGCTTCAACGCAAAATCAAGCTTTATGTGCTATCGTTTTCTTATATAAGCAGGTGCTTAAAATTGAGCTCGGTGATTTTGGAAATATTGTCTGGGCAAAAAAACGAGAAACCGAGCCAGTCGTATTCACCAAAAAAGAAACCAGAGCGGTTTTGGATCAGCTATCAGGTATGAATTGGATCATGGCCAATCTGCTTTATGGTGCAGGACTTAGATTGAGTGAATGTTTGCAATTACGAATCAAAGATATTGATTATGAATATAATCAGGTTACAGTAAGAGATTCTAAAGGGAATAAGGATCGCATCACAGTGCTTCCGCAAGTTGTAAAACAGCCACTGCAAGAACATTTAACAACGGTTAAAAAATTACATGAAAAAGATTTGAAAGAAGGCTTTGGCTCGGTTTATCTTCCTTATGCATTGGAAAGAAAATATCCCAATGCTGACAAAGAATTTGGATGGCAATTCGTATTCCCTGCGACTCAAATATCTACAGATCCTCGAACTGGTGTCAGACGTCGTCACCATATCTATGAAACGGTACTTCAAAAAGCTGTAAAGCAAGCGAGACAGAAAGCTGGCATTAACAAACCAGGCTCCTGCCATACTTTTCGACATTCGTTTGCGACTCATCTGTTGCAGGACGGATATGATATTCGCACCGTTCAAGAATTATTAGGCCACAAAGACGTGAAAACAACTGAAATATATACTCATATCATTAAAGGAATAGGGATAAAAAGTCCAGCAGACAATTTATAACAACAAAATTCATGATGATGTTCTTTTTTTTTGGTGCTGAATTAATTACCTGAAAAGAGAATTAATAAATAGTAACTGAATGAGCATATTAACCAAACGTACTATTATTGCTGGTCAGCCTGGTACTAAAAAATGGATCGATAGATATGGAAAAGATTTAATCTGTGTTCGCTATAAATATGATCCAGTAAAACAGAAAAAATTTAAAACGGTTGAGTTAATAGCTGAAGAGCGACCCTATAAAGCAAAAAAAGACAAAATTCATAACAATAGAATTGTCTCAATCAGAGTCAGTTATAACGAAGGTGATCTTCAACGAAAGGTGAAATCTTTCGGCGGGAAATGGAATAGGGATAAGAAAGTTTGGGAGCTGGCTTACAAATATGTTGTAGAACTCGGTTTAAGCGATCGACTAATTTCGGATAAAAAAAATGTCCACCATTGGAAAAACTCAAAATAGAGCGCCACCATGAAAATTGTCTGCTAATAGAAAATATGATTTTTCTATTAGTAGAAAAGTTTTTCTAAATATAGACATGTTTTTCTAATAGCAGAAAATAATTTTAAATAAATCGGGCAGCTAATCATTAGGTTAGCAGGGTAGAAAAATCGAAGATATAATCATTGATTATAATATGTTAAAATTTCTATCTTCTCTTTGAGATTAAATAGAAAAAGGCAATTATTAAGATGACCGTTTCAAACGCTCAAAAAGAAAAGATAAAAGCTCAAATCAGAGAACGGCTCTCAAAAGAGCAGGAAATTCAAAAAATAATCTTGTTCGGATCTTTTGTTAATTCAAATAGTCCAAACGATATCGACATCGCCATCTATCAGAATAGTAATGAAAAATATTTACCGCTGTCGTTAAAATATCGAAAACTGGTTAGGGACATTTCAAGAATAATACCCATTGATGTAATACCGCTAAAAGCAAATTCACAAGGAACTTTTATAAATGAAATAGAAGCCGGCGAAACAATATATGAAAGATGAAACCAAAACCTGGCTCAACTATGCAGGGGAAAATTTAGAATCCTCCCAAATTCTTCTTCAAAGTAATCTCTATAATCCGTGCCTTCAAAATGTGCAGCAAGCCGTTGAAAAAGCATTGAAGGCTGTTCTGATTGAAAAGGCTATCAAGCTCAAACGAACGCATGATATTCTCGATATAAAATATCTTTTGCTGGACAATAATATTGAAATCGATTTGTCAGACGACGATTGTGATTTTCTAAACTCTATTTATCTTCCGTCAAAATATCCTGTTGGAAGTGCTTTAGCGTAATCGATCACAGGGTGAGTGAATATAAACCGCTGAAGCGGTTAAAAGAACTGTTTTGAGATGATTATTTCACCACAATAAATTGTGGTGTTGTTTCAATGCCTCTTTGAACTAACACCAT
>DSBF01000192.1 GCA_011049495.1 Ignavibacteria bacterium | reverse complement strand
TGTGCCTAAATATCTAATCAAATTCAGTTTTTAAGGATCGACTAATTAGTTTAAAAGATTAATCGAAAAGAAAAAATAATTGGTTAATATATTCAGAAAAATGAAACAGCTTAGTTGAAGATGATACATATAGCTGGTTGAACTCAATTGACTTCAACCAATAGGTGTGTATAAAATTGAGAAGTATTATTATTCAAAGCGCAGTGCTTCAATCGGGTCTAAGTTTGCTGCCTTAATCGCAGGGTAAGTCCCGAAAACAATTCCAATTATAATGCAAAGGAAAACACCGACCATAACCCAGTCCATCGGAATAACAGCAGTTGCGTTAAGCAAAGAACCGGCTAAGTTGCCAACACCTACTCCTAAAATTATCCCGGCAAGTCCTCCAAAAAGACAAAGTACAATTGCCTCGGAAATAAATTGCAAAAGTATATTCACTTTCTTAGCACCAATTGCTTTTCTAACACCGATTTCCTTTGTTCTTTCGGTAACCGAAACCAACATAATATTCATAATACCCACACCGGCAGCAAGTAGGGCAATTAGCCCAATCACATAAGCTCCGAGCCTTATTCCTTCGGTCATATTGTTAATTTGTGCAAGTACCGATTCGTTTGAATAAATATCGAAATCTCTTTCTGCACCGGGAGGTACTTTTCTCAATGTTCTCATTATTCCTTCTGCTTGCATCTGCACATCATCGTAATCATCTGGATCATAAACAGCTAAGGTAATATTTAAGCTCCTGCTCTCCGAACCAAAATAAGCTTGTGTAAACGAAATAGGAACAAAAGAATAATTACCTTCATTTCTGCCGAACATTCCCCCGGCTCTATTATCTAAAACACCAATTACCTTTAACTTAAATCCGTCAATATAAACATCACTACCGATTGGGTCTTCGTACGGCTCAAACAGAGTGTTTTTTATGTCTTCGCCGATAACAACTACTCTTGAAACACTCTCTATATCACGAAAGTTAATTACTCTGCCTGCAGTAACAATCCAATCATTATTAGGGAAAGCTTCGGGTGTTAAACCGCAGAGTGAAGTATTAGGATTTGTTTTTTTATTACCTCGCTTAACTAATTTCCCGTGCATCCAATCTTCGGCACCAACGGAAGCTACATTACCCAATTTATCTTGCAATACATAATAGTTATCCATTGTAATATTTTTTCTATTTCGAATAGCTGCCCAATTTTGAGTACCGTCACCAACTGCCGGCCATTTCTGAATTTGGAATGTATTCTTTCCGAGAGCAGAGACTCCTTCTTCAATACTCTTTTGAAGCATTGCAATAACCGTACTTATTGATATAATTGAAAAAATTCCGACAACAATACCAAGCACAGTTAATGATGAACGAAGTTTATTAACTTTTAACGAATTTAAGGCAACTTTGAAAATCTCTAAAATTAACATTTCTTTTTATCCTCAAGTTTGGATAACTATATTATTCGTAACGAAGTGCATCTACAGGGTCTAACTTAGCCGCTGTATAAGCCGGAGCTAACCCGGAAACAATTCCTGTAATAATAGAAATAACAATAGCAAGTATTACAGCATCAACCTGCACTGATGTAGGTAAAAACTGATTAACAACCATACTTAGCAGAACCGCAATTGTTAGACCTAAAAATCCTCCCAATAAACATATTACCGACGATTCAAATAAAAATTGACCAAGTACAGTTCGACGTTTTGCTCCAATTGCTTTTCTAATACCTATTTCTCTTGTTCTTTCTTTAACCGAAACAAACATAATATTCATAATACCGATGGCACCAACAAAAAGTGATAGCCCGGTAATAAAATAACCTGCAATTTTAATAACCGAGGTTGTTTGATTAATGTTGTTTAGCAATCCTTCTTGTTGATTTATTGAAAAATCATTCTCTTTATCGTAAGTAAGACCTCGAATTTTTCTCATAATACTTATTGCTTCTTCTTTAGTTTCCTCAAGCATCGCATTATTCTGAGCTCTCACATTAAATGTAATGCTCCTAAAATCGGATCGATGAAAATATTTGAAAACAACTCCAATCGGGATGTATGCCATATTATCCGGGTTGAAATTACCCATAATGAAACTTCCTTGCTGTTCAAGTATACCTATTACACGAAATTTTCTTCCTTTAATGGTTATTACTTGATTCAAGCCGCTGCCTCTTGGGAATAAACTTTCGGCAACAGAAGATCCTAAAACCACAACATTTCTTGATGATTCACTCTCGAGTTGAGTAAAGAAGCGTCCTTCTGCAAAATTTAGGTTAGTTGTTTGAATATAATTATGATTAGTGCCGGTTACCATATTGAAATTAAGGGTACGATCTTTGTGTTTAAGGGTTTGGTTTGTCCATACTGTAGGAGATACTGCTAAAGGTAATTTTGCCAATTCTTCAAATTTTTTGAATTCATCGAGGTCTAAGTTTTTTCTATTTCGAACTTCCCACCATGGTATTGTATTATCGAACCAGGACCATTTATCTATATACATA
>DSBF01000353.1 GCA_011049495.1 Ignavibacteria bacterium | reverse complement strand
CTAAAAAGGATTTAGAGAATTTAGAATTTATTGATGAACTTCCCGGTGAAGGAAATTTCTTGCGAGGGAAAAACTTCTCCGGTTATAAATCTTCCGGATGGGAAATTTGTCAAGATCTGCCTTGCCCATTAGCCGAAGAATTTAATGTGGCTCTAAGAAATGACTTATCACGCGGACAAAATTCAATTTCACTTAGACTTGATGAGGCTTCAATAAATGGTTTAGATGCAGATCAATCAGACGCGGATCAAGTCGGTAAAAATGGTGTCTCAATTTCATCGGTAGAAGATATCGAGAAAGCTTTTAATAATATCGATATAACAAAATTTCCAATTCATATAGATACCGGTTATACTTCAGTTCAGTTTCTTCCGTTTTTCAATGGATATTTAAAAAAGAAAAATATTGATACAAAAAAAATAACCGGAAGTATTTCAGCCGATCCGATTTCTCTCTTAATCTCAAATGGAAAACTCCCCGTTTCAATTGATAATTTATTTGATCAGTTAAAAACATCAACTGAATGGTCTATTCAAAACATTCCCAACTTAAAAACAGTTGGTGTTAGTGGACTTCACTATCATAACTCGGGTGCAAATGCTGTTCAAGAACTTGCTTACACATTAGCTGCCGGCGTAGAATATATTAATGCGTTATTAGAAAGAGGATTAGAAATAAATCATATTACTAATCGTATGCGTTTCACTTTTGGTATTGGGACTTTCTTCTTTATTGAAGTTGCGAAATTGCGAGCCGCTAAAATTCTTTGGTCAAAAATTACGGAAGCTTTTGGTGCTGATATTGATAATAGAAAAATGGTTATTCATGCCAGGACAGGATTATTCACTCAGACAAAATTCGATCCTTATGTAAATATGCTGCGGACAACAACAGAAGCATTTTCTGCAGTGGTTGGCGGAATAGATTCAATTCATACAAACACTTTTGATGAAGTATTCGGATTACCGGATCAATTCTCCCGAAGAATCGCACGCAATGTTCAAATTATTTTAAATGAAGAGTCTCATTTAACGGATGTGATTGATCCCGCAGGCGGTTCATTCTTTGTTGAAAAACTAACCGATAAAATTGCCAAAGCTGCTTGGAAGGAATTTCAAAAGATTGAAAGTATGGGGGGATTAATAAAAGCTCTTCACGATGGATATGTTCAAAAAGAAATAGATAATGTTTGGGAAGCACGAAAGAAAGATATATCTAAAAGAAAATCAGTGATAGTTGGTACAAACATGTATGCTAATATTAAAGAGGAAATCAAAAAGACTAATTACCCGGATCACAAAGTAGTTCAACAAAAACTATCCGATCAATTAAGAAAATTGAAAGCCGCTCGCGACAATGAAAAAGTTAAAAATATTTTGGATGAGCTTAGCAAGGTTAACGATAAAACAACAACAGAGTTTTTTAATAAACTAAGCGAAGCAACATTAGCTGGTGCTACATTAGGCGAAATATCAAAAGTTATTCATGGGAATACCGGTGAAAGTATTTCAGTTAACAAAATTGAATTACGCAGAGCTTCTGAATTTTTTGAATCACTTCGTGAAAAAGTTGAAGAAATAAAATTAAGAAGAGGTAACAGACCAAAAGTATTTCTTGCAACTATGGGATCAATTAAACAATACAAAGGTCGTGCAGATTTTTCACATGGATTTTTTGAAATCGGTGGATTTGAAATTTTGTATCCAAAAGGATTCACTACAACAGATGAAGCTGTTAAAGCCGCAAATGAATCAAATGCTGATGTTATTGTAATTTGTTCGACAGATGAAACTTATCCCGAACTCGTTCCACCGATCGCAAAAGGAATTAAAGAGAAAAACAAAAATGTAACCATAGTCCTTGCGGGATATCCGAAAGAGCAAATCGAAGAACATAAAAAATCCGGTGTAGATGAATTCATCTATCTCGGCTGCGATGCGTTTGAATTGCTAAATAAATTGTTGAATAAAATTGATAAGTTTTACCACGAAGAACACTAAGAAGGCACAAGGATAACAAAGAATACTTTGTGACCTTCGTGAAATCCTTAGTGCCCATTGTGGTTAAGTTTTTAATTTGATGAAGAAAAATTATAGGATATAAAATGAGACCTAATTTTGCAGAACTGAAATTAGACTTGAAGAGTAAAGAAACTTCTTACAAAGAATGGAAAGAAAAATTCAAAAATGAAACCGGCAAAGAGGTTGAAGATTTCATTTGGGAAACGATGGAAAAGATCAATGTTAAACCGCTTTACACTAAAGACGATATAAAAGATTGTGAACACATTGATTACATGTCGGGCATTCCCCCGTTCCTGCGCGGACCTTACGCTTCAATGTATGTTATGCGTCCATGGACAGTCCGTCAGTATGCTGGATTCTCAACAGCAGAGGAAAGCAACGCATTTTATAGAAGAAATCTTGCACAAGGTCAACGGGGACTTTCAGTAGCTTTTGATTTAGCTACTCACCGCGGTTACGACTCTGATCATCCGAGAGT
>DSBF01000535.1 GCA_011049495.1 Ignavibacteria bacterium | reverse complement strand
ATATTTAACAAGGTAAAATATGAATAATGATGTAAATATTGAAATACGATCCTTTCATTTTTCAGATATAACTGCCCTTTATAAAATTTGTCTATTAACCGGAGATAGCGGCAAGGATGCTACCAAACTTTACAATGAACCGGATTTACTGGGGCATTATTATGCAGCACCTTATGCGATATTTGAACCGGAATTAGCTTATGTTCTTACAATAAACTATATTCCTTGCGGATATATTTTAGGGACAAAAAACACGAAAAATTTTGCTGCAAAATGTGAAAAAGATTGGTTTCCGGTTCTAAGAAAAAAATATCCCACACCTAACAAAAATGACAGCTCTCTTGATGCAAATATTATAAAATTAATTCACAAAGGATATATTTTAAAGGAAGAGTTATTGAATTATCCGGCACATCTTCATATTGATCTTTTACCTGTAACACAAGGCAAGGGTTTGGGTAGAAAAATGATTGACACTTTTGTTGATAAGTTAAAAAGTGAAAATATAACCGGATTACACCTTGAAGTTGGTAAGAAGAATACAAATGCAATTGGATTTTATAAGCGTGTTGGTTTTGAAATAATAAAAGAATACGAGCACTCTATTGCCTTTGGTATGAATATTTGAAAAACAGAAAATTGGTTTAAATTATTTAGTTTAACTTAACAACCGTCTCCACATGTTCAAGTAAGCTTTTATCTTTAACTATTGAAAGAATCTTTTGAATATCAATGTGTAATTCTCTGTCGTGATCTAAAGCTTTTACGAATAACCTGATATATTCGTATGCAGAAGTTGTTCCTAATCCGCACTTTAATGGTTTTAAAAATTCAACTCCTTGAGAAGCACAAAGAAATTCAATAGCAACTACTGTTTGAACATTTTTTAATATTTGGTAACATTTTCTTGCAGCAATTGAACCCATCGAATTATGATCTTCTTGATTTGCAGAAGTAGGTATAGAATCAACACTTGCAGGATGAGCTAAGGTTTTATTTTCCGAGACTAAAGATGCCGCAGTATATTGAGCTATCATAAGTCCCGAATTTAAACCTCCCTTTTTTGTTAAAAACCGAGGCAAATTACTCAACTGTCCGTTTACTAATCTTTCAATTCTTCTTTCACTTACATTAGCTAATTCGGATAATGCAATACCCATAAAATCCATTACTAATGCAATTGGTTGACCATGAAAATTTCCCCCTTCTATATAATCTTTTTCGTTCGGGAAAATTAATGGATTATCTGTAACAGAATTAAGTTCAACCTCAACTATTGAACAGACATATTCAATTGTATCTTTAGATGCTCCATGTATTTGAGGAATACACCTTAAAGAATACGAATCTTGAATTCTTTCATCATTTTCTAAATGGGATTTTCTAATTTCACTATCTTTAATTAGCGCTAACATATTTTTTGCAGTTATATTTTGACCTTTATAAGGACGTAAATTGTGTAGCCTTAAATTGTAAGCTTTATCAGTTCCTCTTAAAGCTTCATGAGAGAGTGCACCGCTAATATCAACAAGTTTAGAAAGCTCTCTGGCTTTAATGCATATAAACGAAGCAAATGCAGTCATCATTTGAGTTCCGTTTATTAGTGCCAGTCCTTCCTTAGCTTTTAATTTAATTGGGGACAAACCAAACTTTTTTAATGCTGTTTTAGCTTGTATTAAATTAGTAAAAACCTCAGTCTTACTATTTATCTCATCAAATACCTGTACTTTACCCTTACCTAAAAGAGCTAATACTAAATGAGCAAGAGGAGCAAGGTCGCCGCTGGATCCAACTGATCCTTGAGATGGTATAGCAGGGATAATATTTTTGTTAATCAGCTCAATTAGTAGCTCTAATGTTTCTAATCTAATACCGGAATTCCCTTTTGCAAGAGCATTTAATCTTAACAACATCATTATTTTAATTATAAAAGGAGGGAGTAATTCTCCTACGCCGGTTGCATGACTTACAATTAAATTTTGTTGAAGCTCTTCAATTTTATTTTTTGAAATTTTTACATTAGCAAATTCACCAAAGCCGGTTGTTACTCCATAAATTACTTTATCATTATTAACCCATTCTTCAATTAAATTACGAGCCTTTAGTATGTTAGTTTTTGCACTTTCTGTTAAATCAACTTTTTGGTTATTTTCAACAAAGTTTTCTATCTGCTCAAAATTCAGGCTTTTGCCATCAATTAACAATTTTCTTTTTGCCATTGAATAATCTTAATATTTGATCATGAATTGATTTTGTTGTTTTGTATTGAAGTGAAATTCCAAAATCATCGTAAGAGGTATTTAAATCATCAACCATAGAGTGAATTTTAGCAACAATATGTGCGTTAGAATGATCTGTTCTTATTTTATTTTCAACAAAATTCTGTTCATAATAATTTATGAATAATTCTTTCATTTTATTGATATTTATACCACGTTCGGCTGAGATTATTATACTTTCCGGGTAAATGCTTTTTACATATTTGATTCTATCTTTATTATCT
>DSBF01000171.1 GCA_011049495.1 Ignavibacteria bacterium | reverse complement strand
ACAAAACAATAGGACCCTTTCGTTTCCATTGGGAAGATCCTTGGACACCCAGTTCGATAACATTCGAGGATATTCATTTATCAAGAATGAAAATGGAGATGCCTATATTGATTAAACAATATATAAGAGTGTATAAAAATATGCGATTGCAGTTCCATTGGGGATTATTTGTAAATATGTTGTTTAAAGATAAATCCTATAGAGAAATAGTTCATAGGGATATTTATTATGAATATACCCCAGAACTACAAAATTACCCCTATGATTACTACACGATCGCTGATTATGAGAGCGGTTCTTACAAGGGGTCATTTTTATATTCCGGTATGGGTTTCGGTGTAATATGGTCTCGTGCGGAGTTTGAATTTCGTTACAATCGGAAACACATCAGGTGGGTCGATTATGTCAAAGTGAATGAAATGTTGGAGACCTACCAGATGCTTTTTGGTTTCAAACTTTAAATTCAAAAGGAGGTGTGACCATGAAAATCGCATATGGGATAGTTGCGCTATTGTGCTTGAACATCCATAACGGATTTGCACAATTGAATTACGGGCTCATCCCACAGAATTGTCAGGTGCAATGGACGAATGCGGGATCGCTGTCCGCCACACCCACGACAGCCAGACATCTGTTCAATGTCACAACGTACGGTGCAGTACCTAACGACGGCCAGGATGACACAAATGCAATCAAATCTGCCATCAATGCTGCAAAAGTCACGGGCGGAGTATCGATTGTTTATTTCCCACCAGGGACCTATAAAATTAGTGAAACGATTGATTTGTCAAGGATCAGTTCCAATGAGAATGACCTGGGATACAGCAACATTATCATCCAAGGTGCAGGTTCGGATCAAACATTACTAGAGTTTTCAGTGAGCAAAGATAATAACTGTTTTTACATTCATGGAAGAGCGTTGGAAAATACAAGAATAATACTAACATCAAATGTGTTAAAAGATAATAATACACTTTCAGGTAATTTTTCGTATTACAATCAAGGCGATTAGATTCATTTGTGTGAACAAAATTTTTCTTATGCAGATGAAAAAAATGTTGGTCAAATAACTCAACTTGAATCGGTCAATGGGAATAGTGTGTTGATGAAAGACAAGGCCTCGAAAGAATATCGTACACAGTATACCTTATGGGCGGAGAAAATACTTCCTATAATGAATGTCGGCATCGAAAATTTGTCAATTAAAAGATTGGGCAATGAAGAATTTGGCGTTGGGCATACGATTTTATTCAATTATGCGGTCAATTGTTGGGTGAAGGGTGTGGATTCCGATGCGGCCTATTATTCACACATCAACATCTCCCGTTCATCTCATATTAAAGTGAGTGGCTGCTATATCCATTCGGCTAAAAATTATGGTGAACTATGGATTGATTGGGAACTAGAGTTAGAGTGGGGTGATTGGTTTCCTTTTGCAGACGCAGGGACTCATGGGTGTGGTTATGGAATAATCTTGGGATATAGCAGCACAAATTGTTTAATTGAAAATAACATATTCAGGATGTTGCGTCACGCTATGCTGTTAGGTTGCGGTGCTAATTGTAATGTACTAAACTATAATTATTCCCGGGAGCAATATTGGACTGAACAAATTGTGGGAGCCGATTTATGTCTTCACGGACGGTATCCATACGCCAATTTAATGGAACAAAATATCATATGCCAAATATCCGTAGATGATTCGCACGGGAGAAATGGGCCCTATAATGCTTTCATAAGAAATTGGGTTCAAATTCCTCCTATCGATAGGATTAAATGGTGGAAACCGATATGGTTACATGAATCTCCAAACACAAGTGTACTTGGTTGTAACACCTATATCTTTTCTGACGATCCAATTCAGAGAACAGGCAGTACAACTTCTTTAGCAGTAGATAAATTTAGTTATTTCAATGGTGCCTATCGAACCCATGCGTACATGCATGCATATGAAATGTACTATCGACTATATTACTCAGCTCTTGGTGATGTCTCGTATTTTTATTCAGCACGGCCAGATTTCGTTTCAGTGGATTATACCTTTCCTTCATTGGGCCCAAATTATACATCATCTTGTTCGCAAACAATACCCGCTTATAACAGGTATTCTCAAAACAATAAAACATACTTACCAAATCCTATACTATATCAAATCACAACTAGCGGTACCCTTTCCCAAAACGAAACCTGGTCAAATCCGGTCGGAAGCAATGCAATTTTGATTGTCGGCAATGTGATCGTCCCGAATGGAATCACGCTGACCATCCTTCCCGGCACCACGATCAAATTCAGCGGTAAATATTCAATTACTGTAAACGACGGCGCCAAGATCATCGCCGAAGGCATTTCTTCGCAACCGATTCGGTTTACTTCGGTCACGGGCACTTCCCCCGGTTCCTGGTACGATATCCGGCTCAACGGGGGCAACAGCGTCTTCAAACACTGCATCTTTGAATACGGTCGGTATCCCATACGCCTGGAAAACGCCACTTCCGGTGCCACCACTT
>DSBF01000339.1 GCA_011049495.1 Ignavibacteria bacterium | reverse complement strand
CTTTTATGTATTGATCCGTTTTTTGAACCAATTTACTTTCCTTATCCGTTAACGAAAGATCCTTAAAAAGATCAAAAGATTGTTTGATCATAGCTAAATTCATTTCCACAGACTGAAAGTTAATCGGTTGGTTTCTTGATTTTGCCGTTTGAATGAGCATTTGATTGGCATATATCGTATTTTCCATTACATACAGATCTGTTAAAGGAAGCATTTGATTATTAAACAATGCTTTTGAACTTTCGTTTAACTTACCCGTGTTCATGATACTGAAAAAACCAATTCCTACAGAAAATAATATCAATAGTGTAAAACTGAATAACAACTTCTGATAAATTTTCATTTCTATACTCTCCTCGTATATTATATTTAGGCTCTTGTTTTGAGCCCAGATTAACTTACATTTCCTGCTGTAAATATTCAAAAAAACCTTGGACGTCCCGAGATATTTCTAGATAATGGTCTTAGGATCATTTGGGACAATTCTTTTCTCTCCTGTGGTGCGACCACACCGAAAGACTGTTTCTCAGTGTACGTGCGGAGCTTCCTACTCGCAGGCTGTTCTCCCTGAACCTCGAACCTAGATGTTAGTAGCTCTAGGGCGGCTTTCGAATCAGGGCAAGTTCTGATACACGAGGTTGCTGATCGGCGTTCACACTAGAGATATCTCGAGGCGTCCAAGAAAACGTACCAATGATTCTAATTGAAAGGAGGAGATCCCCCTATGAAATTATTTGTTGGTTTAGATGTAAGTTCTTTTGATATTAAAGTTTGTTTTTTAAATGGTGAAGGTGAACAGCTTGAAGCCTTCACCGTTTCAAACGATTTACCAGGTGCTACTAAACTCAGAGATCGACTATTAGTAATCACCAATGATCAGACCATCGATGTGTTTAAAATTGGTTTAGAATCCACGTCCGTCTATAGCTTTCATCCATCTATGTTTTTGCATTATGACAAATCACTTCAAGAGCTTGGTGCTCAAGTTTTTGTCATGAATCCTAAACAGATTGCTAACTTCAAGAAAAGCTATGCGGACATGGATAAGACGGATGAAATTGACGCATTTGTTATTGCTGATTACCTTCGGTTTGGACGAAATCAGATGTCCGTTGTAAAAGAAGAACAGTATATTGCATTGCAACAACTAACACGCTCTCGCTACCAACTCATCCATCAAGTAACAAGGGAAAAACAACACTTTTTACAACACTTAAGCTACAAGTTCAATACCTTTTCTCAGGAAGTGGATTCATCTGTTTTTGGACATGCTATGATGGAATTATTTTCTGAAAAATATAGCCTAGAAGAATTAGCACAGATGCCACTAGAAGACTTAGCTACTTATCTTCAGGAGAAAGGTAAAAATCGCTTTCCTGATCCAGAGCAAGTTGCTAAATCTATTCAAAAAGCCGTTCGTTCTTCTTACCGTTTAAATAAGGTTGTAGAGGATTCAATTGATGTTCTGCTTGGAACATCAATTGAAGTGATACGAACCCTTCAAAAACAGATAAAAGAGATTGACAAAGCAATTGAACGCATGATGGCTGGATTAACCCAGACACTTCAATCTATACCAGGTATTGGACCAGTTTTCGCAGCTGGTATTATTGCTGAAATTGATCAAATTGAACGGTTTGAAGATGAAACAAGAATAGCCAAGTATGCTGGACTTTATTGGCGTAAACACCAATCTGGTCGCTTTACAGCAGATGATACTTCATTATCGCGTAACGGGAATCAATACTTGCGATATTACTTAGTTGAAGCCGCCAACTCTGTAAGAAGGCATATTCCCGAATACCAAGAATATTACGTGAAGAAATTTAATGAAGTACCGAAACATCAACACAAAAGAGCACTCGTTCTAACCGCAAGAAAATTTGTGCGTTTGGTGGATGCGCTACTACGCAATCACCAACTCTACACGCCGAAAAGGAGCGTAGATAGATGAAGTGAGTAACTTCTAATCCTTTAAAAATTCCAGTAATTAACATTTATTTACTGGTTTAGTTTGATGTTGCCTTTTTTCTGAAATTTGCCCTTTGATAATTAAATATCTAATTATTTTTCACTTGACATATTACCGCAGGTCTTTAAAGGAAAACGTTCGAGAAAGGTTATTTTCTAAAGAAAACAAAAGCTGATTTTCTGTTCGTTCTATTGAAATCTGAAGGATAGGAGCATTTGCATGCCGTATTGCATTTGTAAGCGATTCTTGTATGACACGATATAATACATAACTTTGTTCAGGAGTTAACTGAAGTAGCATCTCATCGTTGTTTGTAAAATATTTTATCTCTATGTCGCTATTCTCAAGAAAATATTCGATGACATCTTTGACGGTTAAAAATTTGCCTGTATCCTCCATCTCCTTTTTGGTCAACTTGACACTCCCAACGCATAAATGCGTGGGATTCTTGGGTAGCTTACCGTCCTCAATCCATTTCTGCTTTGGACAACTCCCAAGCTAAGGGTATGCCAGTACCCCTCCCATACCAGTGCATAT
>DSBF01000266.1 GCA_011049495.1 Ignavibacteria bacterium | reverse complement strand
TTCAACAAGTGATTGGTTTTTATTTAATATGAATATTTGTTCTTCCATTCTGTCAGTTTCTTATGGTTGCAGGTAACGGCTACGTATATGAAACGTTTGGCATTTCGAAGCAATTTCCTGTCAAGTTACAAGTACTTTTGATACGGGCTGAAACGCTCGATAACCCAATGACTGCCAAATGTTTTATATATGATGTTATGGGCTGGGCATTATTCATTTTTCAATCCTTCTGTTTTAATTTTTTCAATCACTCGTTTTAAGATGTCCAAATAATTTTCAATCTCTAAAGTAGTTATATTTCTGTTAATCACCCATTTTAAATTTGATTTCGCTTGTTCAAACTTCCCAAATTTTTCTAATTCCGATTTGTAGAATTCAATCACGCTATCCGCATTATTAATCTTTTTACTAATCTCTTCAAATCCGGTGTAGAGGCTTTGTTTATATACTGAATTTGGTGGATAACCAAAAACCAATCCTACAAATCCATTGTCAAAAGTTTGGTTTAATGAAAATCCTTTTGAACCCCAACGGAATATAAGTTTCTCTTGTTCAGCAAACTTAAACAAAGACTCAAATATCAATTTGCCATTATTGTCTAAAGTTGTAACAAATTTATCTTTATCGGTTTTGGGAAGTTGGGCTGCTGAACTGATTTTTGTCCTTAAAAATTCCTCGTCACCAACAACAAAATCGCACGAAATCATTTTATTGTCAACGTTGTTGACAAAGTATTTAAATTCTACACAATAAACATCAAGTCCTTTTTTCCTCAAGTACATTGCGGTCTGTTTAATCTCAGTTGTAATGTTTGAAGCAACAATTACCAATTTTGAACTTTTATTCCAGGAAACTTTATCATCTATTTCGGACTTGTAATATTCTTGATGATAATCCTCTAAACTTGCATCTTCGCCCGAAAAATCCTGATATATTTCATTCAACTGGTCATAATCCAAGTTGTCTATGAACGAAGCATATTCAATTAGTTGAGCAAGTGTTTCTCGTGGTGTTTTCCCTCTTTTTAATTCAATCACAACTGTGTTTCCAAACTGGTCAACTCCAAGCAAATCAATGAATGTGTTCAAATTTGTCGTTACTTGTCTGCCGATTATTAAAATCTTTGAATTGTCAAAAAAATACTCAGGATTTTTCTCAAGTAAAATTTCTAAATCAACTTCCTTATTTTCTTCTTTAAATTCTTGCTCTTTAAATTGAAGAAATTTTCCGTTTTTATCAATTGTAAATAATTTCATATTTGAAAGTCATTTTTTTTCATTCAACCTTGCCCATAACGGTCACTTGTAAGTTGTCGTTGCGGATTTCGGAGAGCGTTCATGTCCGATAGGACTGAACTGCGATGCGAGAATCCAGCGCACGACACACCACGAACCCCGCAATGCAATTTACAATTTGTTATGCTTTGTTTTTTATTGTGTCGAATCATACGATTGATTTATTATTTCCATAATGTCTTCAATTGAATATTTCCCTAATTCAATTTCTTTGGGAGAAATATGAATTTGTCTTGTAATATTCCCGTACCCATGAGATTTTGGAATTTTTTTTGTCAGATTTTTTTCATCATCAAGATTATCATCGGATGTTCTTAAAAGCAGTCGTAAACAATTATTTTTATTTTGAACTGCCAGATAAACAAAGTTTCTTGAAGTTTTATAAATTATTTCAGCATTGGTTGTGTATCTCTCAATTTCAGAACTTATGTTATTTATTTCCGTGTCAATTTGTGTAAATAACTCTAACAGTTCTTCAGAAGCACCTTGTAAATGTTCATCAACAGTTTTTGCGACACGAGGTTCTCTCGTAATTTTTTCAATTGTTAATCCTTTGGCTTTGGTAGTAATTAATTGTTCCGGTTCTTCTTCTCTTGAAATTACTAGGGTGTCATTTTCATAATATCTATATTTCCAAAGTTCTGCTCCAAGTGATAATGCTAAACATTTATCATCAATACTATATTCTTGTGCAAAACATAGTATTCTAGGATTTGAAAAGTCAATTTCTCCATTAAAGTTCTTAATATTTTTCCGTGCTAATAATTCAAATGAATCGGGATTTTGTTTTATCCAAGTCATATACCGGTTAGCTTGAACAAGTTGCCCTTTTTCTTTGGTTTTTTTGTATTCAATTACTATTGGTCTGTTACTTTCATCAATCCCCAAAGTCTCAATTCGACCATGCTTGTCTGTTATATGCTCATCTTTTATAAAACGAACTCCAAAAATCTCTTCAAGATTCAAGTCAATGAGTTGATGTAATTCCAATTCATTTTTAAATTCCTTGGTATTTACTTTTTTAGCTTTCTTATTTTTTATTTCAAATAGTGGCATATTTCTGTCTTTTTAAAATAAAGCATAACGGCTGGCGGATATACGACGTTCGCCGATAGGCGAATGTCCCCGAACGAAGTGAGGGGTGAGGGCGTAAGCCCGAAGCGTATATCCGCCTGTTAGGCGAGTGCGATAGCACCGAGCCAACGAAGTTGGCGA
>DSBF01000441.1 GCA_011049495.1 Ignavibacteria bacterium | reverse complement strand
ATATTATCCTCGTTAGTTTTGTTATCAAATATTTCGATTGCGCAAGAAGTAATAGCCTTTTGGGCTTTTGATGAACAGCAAGGTATTTATCCTAGCTCAACTTTGTCGGATTTTTCAGAAAACGATTACCCGTTAGTTATTGGACCGGGCGGCAAAATTGTCGATGGTAAATTCGGAAATGCTCTTTATCCTGTTCAGCAAGTGAAATTTGATTTCGTTGAGATTGAAGACGAAGTTAAGTTTGGTTTAACACCGGTTCCTATTCCCGAAGGAAGAACTGTTGAACCTATGAACTGGTTTAATGCTAACTTCTGTGCTTTAATGACAAGCGGTGAAAATCATTTAAGAAAACAAGTCGGTTTCCCTCAGGTTACAAAAACAAAATTGAATTTAGGAAATTTCGATTGGACGATTGAGTATTGGTTCTATCCGACTGAAACATCAAACAGTAGAGGAACGTTATTTGAAGTTGGAGCCGGTCCGAGAGGCGAGAATAAAGAATATACCACTCTTAAACTAAACGGCGATTTAAAGAACTTTGTATTTCATAATCATCCAGGAGAAGTTGATGTTATAATCCCTACCAAACTTACTTTAAATGAATGGCATCATTTAGTTTTCCAATACGATGTATCAAAAAAACAAATCACTCACTTTGTAAACGGAGCACTGCAATCAACTTTGGAAAATGTTGATGTTAAAGAATTACCTGTCGGTGAAGAAGATTATATGAGTATCGGAAGAAACGGATTATGGAACGAACCTCTTCAAGGGAAAATCGATGAACTTAGATTTATTAATGGAATAATTTATAATGACAATTTCGCTCCCCCCGGTAGTTATTCGTATGTAAATGATGCTGCAAGAAATAAAGATTTAATTAAAGGACCGGAATTACTCTTCGATAAAAAGCAGTCAATCCCGATTAATTTAGGAAATCGTAAACACTTATTTATTGATGATGCATTAATTCAAGAAAAAGGAAGTACAAAGTTTGTTGTTAATCCTCCTTCAATGGATGAAATAGTTTTAACAAATATAGAAGGAGCTTTCAGAAAACATTTAAGTGTTGTTGAAGATGATGAAGGTAAAATTAGAATATATACTACAGTTGACGATGATTATTTAGCAGTTTGGATTTCAGACGACGGAATAAACTTTACAGCTCCGGATCTTCCTAATGGAAAATATAAAGGTCATACAAATATTGTTCTTCATGCAAACGTTGGGATGGGAATTGTTTTTATTGATCCGAATGCCCCTAAAGAGGAAAGATGGAAATATATTAGTGATTATCACAGGAGAGCCGTTTCGCTTTTTTATTCCGAAGACGGATTAGAGTTTAAGCGGTATAAACAACCTGTTCTTCCTTTCCGATCCGGTTCTCAGGCTAATATTTATTATGATGATCAGAAACAAGTTTATACGGCATTTCATCGTTCAGATTTTGGAAGGACAAGAACGAACGATACGCAACGTGATTTTGTAATGACGGAAACAAAAGATTTACTGCAACCTTGGTCTTTCGAACCTATTACACCTGAAGAGACAAAGAGAAGAGCAGAAGGGAAAAGAGTTGCAGAACTAATCCCGTGGTACCTTGATAACGGTCCATTAACTCCCGGTGGATTTGCTATGGAGTATCCATGGATATTTTCACCGATAGATTCACTCGATCCAAGAGAGACAGATATTTATGTACCCAAAGCAATTAAATATCCATGGGCGCCGGATACTTATGTTGCATTCCCGGTAATGTATTTTCATTACGAGGATTCTGTACCGGATGAAAGAATGATTCTATATTCTCCGGAAAGAAAATTAGGTTCCGGTCCGCTTGAAACACAATTTTCTTCAAGCCGCAACGGTGTCGATTGGATACGTTATCCACGCCCTGCTTATGTTGGAATCGGTGAACATAAAGGTATTGATTTCAAAACGGCTTACATTGCTTACGGAATGGTTAGAAAAGGAAATCAAATTTGGCAGTATACATTTAATGAACCGCATTATCATTCACCGTGGATTAAGTACGAAGACAAAAGATCAGTAATAAAATTAATACAACGCTTGGATGGATTTGTCTCAATCGACTCTCCATACGAAATGGAAACTTCAGTTATTACAAAACCTTTAGTTTTTGAGGGAAAGAAACTTGTACTTAATATCGATACCGATGCTACAGGTTATGCGCAAGTCGGTTTAATTGACGAAAACGGTGAACCGATTAAAGGTTTCTCGGTAGATGAGTGTATTTACATCAACGGCGATTTTATTGAAAAAGAAGTTGAGTGGATGCAGAAAGGAACAGATGTATCGGAATTAGCCGGTAAAACAGTTCAGATTGTTTTTAGAATGCGAGGTTCTAAGCTATACGCTATGCAATTTGTAGAATGATTATATAAAATAAATCTATGGTGTAATTATGAAGAAGATAGCTTTTTTTTTATTCATCGGTAGTATAATATTTATAAGTTTATCATGCAGTCTCCCGAAAAGTGATACCAACCCT
>DSBF01000476.1 GCA_011049495.1 Ignavibacteria bacterium | reverse complement strand
TATTATTGTTAAAGAATCTCCAGTAGCAGTTGTATTTGTTGGGGTTATTCTCTCTGTTGGGCGAGCGGAGTTGTCGAGCCATTCACCGCAGTGTTTGCATTTTTTGGCATTACGACTAATAGGTTCATCACAAAACGGACAATTTATTATACTGCTACTCATTCACATAACCTCACAATGAATTAATTAACAGATTTGATCAGAGCTAATGGGAAAATTGGGAAAACTTCTTTACTTAGTTTCCCCAATTCGTTTCACTTAAAATCAAAAATCAATGGGTCAAACCTTATATTGGAATTCGACTTCACCGGTTCTTATAGTAGCGCCGTTTTTTAATTCAACTTTTTGATTCGGTTGAACTTCAATTCCGTCAACTTGAGTGAGGTTAGTTTCACTCATATTTCTAACGTAAAGTTTTCCGCTTACAGAGATAATCTCGGCTTGTTTACGCGAAATTGTTGGCTGTAGAAGTTGAATATGAGAATGCGCCCGTTCTCCTTTAATTTCTTCTCTTCCAATAGAAACAATACTTCCTTCCGATGTTGGATAACCTGCAATTTTAAATTCTTTGCCCTTATCATCACCGGCAGTAATAACAAGTTTACCGGGAATGAATTTGAGAGTTTTTGGAGCGGAAGTAGTGATCTTAATAGTTTTGAAGGAATCTTGAGTGGTTTCAATTTTTTGAGTAGGCATAGAAGAGAAAGAAGACTCTGAAACCTCCGTACTCTGCATTCCTCCGCCATAAGATGGAGCTGGGGCAGAAGCTTGGGAAGAAGCAAAAGCAGGTTCTTCTTTTTTCTTGGTCATTACAAAAATTAATATTCCAAGAATTACGACAATTCCTCCTACAAGTATATAAATCATTGTGTTATCTGAGCTTTCTTTTACAACCGGAGGTTGTTCTTGTATTGGCGGCTGCGTTCTCTGCTGAGTGGTAGGCTTTGAGGTGGTTTCTTGTTCCGATGCAGTACCTGTTTTTGTTCTTGATTTTTCACTTAGAAAAGCTTGTCGGGTTTGTGCATCAATATAAACGATTCCTTTAACCCGGTATTTACCGTATGTTTCGGGCGCACCTTCTGCTGTATTTACTTTAATTACCGCACCATAATCACTTTGCAGCAAATAATAATTTGTTGATGTTGGGCTTGCGACATATCTGATTACAGTTCCTTCTAGTGTTACTGCTTCCCCGTCAAAACGACCCGGGTTTTGCATTATTTCGTCCAATTTTGTTTGTGCAAATGTTGACGAAAGAAGAATGAGAATAAAAACGAATAAGTTAAATCTGTACTTGCTTTGCATTTTGCCTCCTTTAATTAAAATAAGTAAATCCTATTTTTCTCTTATTTAATTTTCTTGTACCAATGCAGAAAAATCATCGCTGATGAAATTAGTATTATTCCTCCAATCAATATTAATAACAAATAATCCATCTAATTGTCTAAGAAATAATCATACCATTTTGATTTCTTTGTTTATTATTAAAAATCAAGTTTCTATACTCTTAGATATAAACTCTTTTTACAAAAAATATAAACTTTGTTTATAGTGTTTATCTCGAATTTTCTTTTTATTTTTTTATATGAAGTATTTGATACTCATATCATTTTTAAGTCTTGCTATTTTATCACAAATATTAGCTCCTCCTTTTAAACTTGAAACCCAACTCTCATTTAATGCAGAGTTCATTTCTGAAATACAAAGAGGAGACGGAAGTTTTTTTGTAATCTCTTATGAACAACAGAGAAATGATATTCCACCGAGATTCAGAGTTATGGATATTAATTATGCAGTTGTTGATGCATTTAACTTCGAAGATGGTGCTGTTGTTGTTCGTTCGATAATTATTGCTGATATAGATGGTGATAACGAGGAAGAGGTTGTCTTCTTATATAGGAAAGGAAATAATGTTGAATTGAGAATTCTTTATCCTTTTCAAGATGTTCAAGAGGTGCTTTTTTCTTTTGATATATTTAGAGAATACTATACATCTAATCTCTATGTAAAACCTGTTCCTGAAGAGAATATGTTTTTGATAGCTATTGCTGAGCTCTATCCGGATGAGAATTCTTTACGCGGAATATTTGCGTTCAATAAATCTGATTTATCGCTCGATTGGTTTTTGCCACTCGGAGAATTTGTAAGCTCGCTTGAATATGCAACTTCTACGAAAAGTATTTATTATACTACCATTGCCTACAGTAATGAATTAGCTTTTGATCCTGAAACGAACACTTATTCTTATAAGGGAAAGCCCGGACGATCCGTCACAAATCTTTTTGACAACTCGGTAATAATGAATTCATTTTATTCAGCGGATACTGTGAGCTGCTTAAGAAGGTTATCATTAAACGGTGAATTAATTAGTAGCATTAGGTTGGGAGGAAAGTTTACTTCATGCGGCTTGTACGATAAAACCGACAGTACAATAGTTGGTTTTGTTAGATATAACTCTATTAAAGATTCTCAACTGTTCAATATCTTTCATTTTAATGTAAACGGGAATATTA
>DSBF01000052.1 GCA_011049495.1 Ignavibacteria bacterium | reverse complement strand
GCCGGAATGTTCAGCCGCATGGCTGCCATAAGCATTCCGGGCGTAATTTTGTCGCAGTTGGAGATGCAAATCATTGCATCCACCTTATGCCCGTTGCACATGTATTCCACGCTGTCGGCAATGACGTCGCGCGAAGGCAGGGAGTATAACATGCCGTCGTGCCCCATGGCAATACCATCGTCAATGGCAATGGTGTTGAATTCGGCGGCAAAGTAGCCCTGTTTTTCGATTAATCCTTTCAGGTATTGCCCTATTTCGTGCAGGTGGGCATGGCCCGGCACGAACTGGGTAAACGAGTTGACAACGGCAATTACCGGCCGGCCAAAGTGTTCCTCTTTCATTCCGTTGGCGCGCCAAAGGCTTCGTGCTCCGGCCATTCGGCGGCCCTGTGTGGTCGTGTTGCTTCGTAATGGAATTTGCATACTTTTTAGTCTTTATATTCTTTTTTATTATTAAAAAAGCCTTCCCCGTTTTCGGGAAAGGCTTGTCTGTATCTTTTACAACTACATATAATTCTACCCTTTCCCGGTGTTTCCAGAAATGACCACGAGAATGACTAGAATGTATGTAGTAAATAATTTCATCAACTAAATTTTTATTTGTGCTGGCAAATGTAAAAACTATATTTAAAAATCAAAATGAATTGAAAGTAAAATTGCATTTTTTCTGATAAAATTAAATTTGGAGATGGTTTTTGGTTGGAAAGTGAATTAAGTTAACCTTAAACTGTAATGAAAAAGTTCTTTGAAAAAATCTTCTTCAACGGAAGGTTTTTCAAAAATGTCGATGATGTCGTAATATTTTTCAACAAGCCTGTCTCCTTTTATTCTGTTCATCAATTCGGGTGTAAAAACTGCCGAAAGAAAAAAGTTTTTACACCTTTGACTTTCTTTTAGAGCATGTTGAAAAGATTTTGTTGCCGCACCGTATCGTTCCAAAGCACCTGCCGGATCAATTCCTCCTTTTATTTCAATTACTGCAAGGAGAGTTTCCAAATTATCAGTTTTTACTAAGGCAAAATTACTTCTGAATTTTTGTAAATGGTTCCGATATTTTCAATTCTTATTCGAAATTTTGTTCCATGATTTCTTAATGATGTTCCTCTACCTTCTGTTGTTCTTGCATCAAAATCTATTAAAATAATACCTTTTTCTATTGCGTGACAGAATCCAATTAAATCAGGTTCCCAATAAGCAATTGCACTTCTAAATATTACAATTCGATTTTTTCTATCATATTGCCCATGAACTATAATTAATCTTCGTAATTTAGCAGCTAACTGACCAATTAAAATATTGTGATCCCAATATGCCTCAAAATCATCCTCAAAATCATTAAGAACAATGATTTTATTATTGGTATTTATTACTCTAAATCCTCGTTCGGATTGACCGCTTATTGTATGGCGGAAACTAATTCTTCCATGTTGATCTTCCCATCCAAAATCATCGACCATTACATCCATAATGCCTTTGGGTTGTGCCTCTTTATGAAAAAGAGTTAATAAATTTGACCTTCCTCCATGAAATTTTAATTCCCAATCTTGTAAATCAGGACTATCATTATTATTGGGGTCAATATCAATTAGATATTCAAGAGTATTACCTGGTGCTCCTGTTCCATGAAACATATTAGGAATTTCAACCCATCCAAGGTGTAGAATATCTCTAATAATCGGAAAAACTGATTTTGAGGATTTTGGGATTTTGGAAACCATTTTTATAATTAAAATTTGTATATCTATTTAATGCCATATCACAATAGTCTTGGGATTTATCAACACCAAGCCAATCCCTGTTCAATATTTTTGCAGCAATAGCTGAAGTTCCTGATCCCATAAATGGATCAAAAACAATTCCTGATGGAGAGGCACTTATGCACCTTTTAGCTAATTCAATAGGAAATGGAGCAGGATGTTTGTTATTCATTTCTTGCGGAAATTCCCATACATCAGTCATTTTATTTGCACCTTTTGTTAAAATAAATTTGGGTTTTGCAATCATATAAATTACTTCATAAGTTGGTAAAAAATAACCCCTATTGAAATTAATTCCACCACTTCTTTTCCATATAATTATTTGTCTCACAGGGAATCCCTCAACAATGTCATGTCTATCCTGTAATAATCCATTTTGAACCCTCCATTTATGATTATAAAAGATAACACCATCTTCGGTTAAAATATTCATCATTTCAGTTAAACAATTTCTTTGCCACTTAACATATTGGTCATGTGGCATATTATCATTATAATTAGAATATCCATTAATCAATTTAGCATTACTCCATTTACCACCTCTACCATCTTTCATACCATTACCAGTCGAATTTTTAAGGTTGTAAGGTGGTGATGTAACAATTATACTAATGCTTTCGCGTGGAAGTTTCTTCATAAATTCAATTGTGTCACCACAGTGAAATTTATTTAATAAGATTTTATCTATAACATTCTTTGCATAAGCTTCTTTTTCCATTTTATTAAAAAATTTTAATGTACAAAAAATAAATATTTAAT
>DSBF01000169.1 GCA_011049495.1 Ignavibacteria bacterium | reverse complement strand
TGGATTTGGATAAATATTTACCTTTGTCTCTATAATGTCATTAATACCTATATTCATAATGTGTAATGTGTCTAAGTGTTGAGTACTCCCGCAAGCATTAGTGCAAGTTAAAGACACAAAATAAGTACCAGAGGTTGCATAGGTATGAGATGGATTTTGTAAAATAGATGAATTTCCGTCTCCAAAATCCCAATTCCAACTTATTGTATTCGCTGATAAGTCATTGAATTGCACATTGTAATTGTTTATAATAGTTGAAAAATCAGCAGTAGGATAGGAGTTAATAGTTGCAATAGCTGTATCGCGAGGACTTTTGCACACTTCTGCAATTTCCCAATCGTAGAAATAGTAATAATATCCTGTAGGATTGGAAGTTGCACTGCTTTTGGTAATATTTACTAGATTTGCAATATTATAGGGATAATTACAGTTGCTATTATTCCTAAAAAGATTGGGAGATGAAGGCCCGACTAATCTATAATTTACTCCAGGATCAATGTCGAAATTCAAATTTATACGGCTTGTGCCATCAGGAATATTGATTGTGTGTGATTGGAGTGTATTACCAAAGTTATCTTGCAATTCAATAGTTCTGTTTCCGGCTCCACTTGCAGTAACTTCAACCGTTTTTAGAAGTATAGGACTGCTTACATCAAAGAATAAATAATGAGTAGAAGGGCTTGAAAAATTGGCACCATTTGAACTGTTATATGTTTCTCCACCATAAGAAGAAGAGCCATAATCTACACTTTGTACATAATAATATGTAGTTGATGAAAGATTAGGAGTCGTGAATGTAGAACCTGTATCCAAAATATTACCACCAATTATTTGGTCAAACCATTGTAATGTACCGTTTCCTGAAGCAGTGAGAACTACAGAACCATTTCCGCAGCGATCATTATTAGTTGCTGTAGGCGCAGGAGGCATGTTGACATTAATATAATTGGTTTTAATAATAGAATCGGTTCCACTAGAGTTGCTAACAACAAGTTTAACGGTATATAGTCCGTTTGCAGTATAATTATGTGTAGGATTTGGATAAATAGAAGTATTTCCATCACCAAAATCCCAATACCAAGAATATGGACAATGGCTTGTAGAATCGCTAAATTCAATTATTCCGGTACATGTATTTATAGAATTTGCATAGAAATTTGGGGTCATTGTTCCTGTGGAAAAATTCGCACCCCATTCTAACTCAAATCCGGGGCGGGTAAGCCCTTGATCAGTATATTGACGAATAGTAATAGCTCCACTGCTGGAAGTTATAGGATTACCATTATTAGGTAATGTTGTTCCGTCGAAAGGACTTCCAGTGATTTGAGGTGAGGAAGTTGTAGGACCATCATAAATATACACATAATCATATCCCGCTTCAAAATCGAAAGAATTAAAAGTGATGTCAACAGATGAAGCCCCGGTAGGTTGTATTGTTACAGTATAGTTTGTGTTGTTTTGATAATCTCCGTTACCACCACCACTATCAAAAAGTATTCCAGTACATGCTGTTTCTGTGCTGTTGGTAGTTACGCCAAGCAGATAAGTACATGGATTGGTGGGCTGAACGCTAATAAGAAAGCTTTCTACTAAGGTGTCTTTTCCACAGCTTCCACCATCGGCAATTAATTCAACCGTGTAATCACCGTATGCAGTATAAGTATGTGTTGGATTTGCTTGTGTGCTAGTGTTTCCATCACCAAAATCCCAAATGTAAGTGCTGGCATTAATGGATGAATTAGTAAAATTAACCGTTGCAGGTGCTTGGCAGAATGTAGTATAATCAGAAACGAAGTCAGAAACTACATTTGGAACATAAGCCGGCCCAATACCAACTGCATACATTGCATTGGTAACTGTTTCTACCTCAGGAGTACAAGCACCATATAAATCAACAGCTGATTGAATAGCATAGGTGCGGGCATCGCTAAAATCAGAGGTGTTTATCAAGTAAATCGTTTGAAGACGAAAAGCAATATCTGAGGCTTTTGTTTTTCCTATGCCTGTTACGCTATAGCTATCTCCGTTGTCATTTGTTCCAGAACCGCCTTCACTAACTAAATAAAACCAATACATTAATACGCCACAATTAGTGTGTACTCCACCGTAGTCATTTTGTTGATTTGGACTTGCGGAGAGAGGTGCCCAATGGTTTCCAAAATAAGTGTCAGGTAGTCCGTAAGCATTCGGATTTGCTAAACTTCTGAAAGCAACTCCAATATCTTCACCAATAGTCCAGTTAGCTGAAGAAGGGACAGCAAAAAATTCCACCATAGTTCCAAAAATATCACTAAAGCCTTCATTAATGGCACCGGATTCATTCTGATAATCTAAATTACACGTTTTAGATGTCAAACCATGTGTGATTTCATGGGCACAAATATCTATTGTAGTTAAAGGGCTATAGGTAGCATTTCCATCACCATAGGTCATATAATATCCATTCCAAAAAGCATTAACATATTGTACATCAAAATGAATATAACTAACTAGTTTATGACCGTTGTTATCTATAC
>DSBF01000549.1 GCA_011049495.1 Ignavibacteria bacterium | reverse complement strand
GTTAAACATAACCAAACGGCATCGGCAACTGCAAAAGGTGAAGGTAACCCCGTTTTTATTGTAGGGTCGGCAACAGGCAGAGATGGGATACACGGTGCAACGTTTGCATCAGAAGAAATTTCTGAAGCTTCCGAAGCTAAACGTCCTTCGGTTCAGGTCGGTGATCCTTTTACTGAGAAATTATTGCTTGAAGCAACTCTTGAAATAATAAAAAATGATTGGGTTGTTGGAATTCAAGATATGGGTGCTGCCGGCATTTCTTGTTCAACTTCCGAGATGAGTGATAAAGGTAATTCCGGTATGAAAATAGATTTAGATAAAGTTCCTCTTAGAGAATATGATATGAGTGCATACGAAATAATGTTATCGGAAAGTCAAGAAAGAATGCTTGTAGTTGCAAAAAAAGGTTGTGAAAATAATATCATCAAAACATTTGAAAAGTGGGATTTAAATTGCGAAATAATCGGATATGTGACCGATAAAAAAATATTGGAAGTCCAACATAATGGTGAAAAAAAAGTTGATGTAAATCCTTACGAACTTGTACTTGGCGGAGGTGCGCCGGTTTATAATAGAGAAACAAAAAAACCGAAATATATTGATGAGAAACATAGTTTTGATTTTTCAAAACTACCTCAAACCGAAAACATTACAGAGGCTTTTAAAAAAGTGTTTTCGTCACCAAACATCGCATCTAAAAGATGGGTTTATGAACAATACGATTCTATGGTTAGAACAAATACAATTGTTGGTCCCGGTTCCGATGCGGCAGTTATTTATATAAAAGAAACTAACAAGGCAATTGCGGCAAAGACAGACTGCAACGGACGTTATGTTTTTCTCAATCCAAAAGAAGGAGCAAAAATTGCTGTAGCTGAATCGGCTCGTAATATTGTTTGCAGCGGAGGTAAACCATTAGCAATTACAAATTGTTTGAATTTTGGTAACCCTTATAAACCGGAAGTTTATTGGACTTTCAAAGAAGCAATTGAAGGAATGGGCGAGGCATGCAGATTTTTTGATACGCCGGTAACCGGCGGCAATGTTAGTTTTTATAATGAAAGTCCCGATGCCGCGGTTTATCCAACACCGGTAATTGGTATGGTTGGATTGATTGAAGACTTAAAACATATTACAACAGCGAACTTCAAAAATGTTGGTGATTTAATATATGTTTTTGGCGAAGATAAAGAAGAATTAGGCGGAAGTGAATTCTTAAAAGTAATTCATAACAAAGTTGAAGGGGATTCACCAAAATTAGATTTACAAACAGAACAAAATCTTCATAATACAATTCTTTCCTTAATTACTGATGGTCTGATTGAATCCGCACACGATATATCCGAAGGAGGAATTATCTCTGCACTTGCAGAATGCTGTATTATTGATGACGAAAATCCAATTGGAGCGGAAGTAAATATTCCAATCAAAACAAGAGATGATTTTACTTTGTTTTCCGAGTCACAATCGAGAATTATTGTTAGTGTTAAAAGAAAGAATAAAGAATTATTTGAAGAAAAAGCTACTAAATTATTTACACAATTCATTCAGATTGGTGAAACAACAAAAGAAAATCTTACTATAAATAATAAATATATTTTAGACTTAGATGAACTTTTGGAACTTTATTATAAATCAATCCCATCAAAGATGAATGAATATTAAACACATTACAAATTATTTTTCGTTAAAGACTTTAGAGAAAATTTTTGAAGAGATTAAGTACTACGCACTCGGTTTGTATGATAGGATGGATAGACATCATATTTTCTTATCCGGTGGTGGTATAGCATTTTCTCTATTTGCAAGTATGATTCCGCTTACACTTATAGCATTTTCTATTCTGGGAAGTTTATTGGATAATGAATCGGTTGAATATCAGTTAATGAATTTAATTGAGACAATTATTCCGTATCCAGATTATGCCAAACATATTCATTCGGTAATAATGTCACTTGTACCCGAAGTAATTGAATATAAGACAATTGCTGGTTATATCGGTGCTATCGGGCTTTTCTTCATATCAAGTGGTCTGTTCAGTAGTCTCAGAACAATTTTAAATAGCATTTTTCATTTTACCGAAGATAAAAATATACTTATAGGTAAGCTTCGTGATTTTGGTATGGTAATCTTACTTGTGATATTTCTTTTGCTTTCAATAGTAATTTTTCCCGCAATTAATATTCTTACAAGTTTAGCAATGGAAAGTGATTTACTTAAATTCTTTGAAATCGGTTCACTTTTAGAATGGTTGTTTTCCATAGGCTCAACGTTAATAATTTTGTTAATGTTTTATATTTTCTATACAATTATTCCTTATGCCAAGCTTGGCAAGCGGGTTCCGCTTATTGCCGCTGTAAGTGCAACAATTTTGTGGGAAATCGCACGTCAAGTATTTGGCTACTATATCTCTCAAATTGCAACCCTAAATCGAATTTACGGAACTTATGCTTTAGTAGTAGTTGTTGCTTTTTGGATTTATTATTCCTCGATTTTATTTATAATTGGTGCAGAGAT
>DSBF01000584.1 GCA_011049495.1 Ignavibacteria bacterium | reverse complement strand
TTCGATGTTCCATGGTACAATTTCTGTTTTTGTTTCCGACCTTGAGCATCTTAATAAACTGATTGAAAGATTAAAGAAGAATCGCGGTGTTTATTCCGTTGAACGTTTTGATGTAAGTAATTGAAAAAAGATTGTGGAAGAAGAAAGAATACTTGCAATAGATTTCGGTACAAAAAGAATTGGTTTGGCAATAACAGACCCGCTTAAAATGTTTGCTATCCCATTTGATACATTACCGAACAACATTTCAACAATAACTGCAATTGTAAAAATCATCAATGAAAAGAATGTAAAGCAAATCATTCTCGGATACCCGATAAAAGAAAGCGGTGAAGAAACTTCGATTTCTCCTTTAATAAATAAGTTCAAAAAAGAATTAGAAAACAAGACCGGTATTCAAATTCAACTGGTTGATGAAAGATATTCTTCCAATATTGCATCTAAGAGAATATTAGAATCAGTAAAATCAAAAAAGAAAAGACGTGATAAATCATTAATAGATAAAAATGCCGCTGCAGTAATCTTAGAAGATTATCTAAATTCTATCGGATAAATAAATCAAAATGTAATTGACATTTTTGCCCTTATAAGCTATTTTCGATATAAAATAAACCATTAATTGGGAGCACATCAATGACATTAGACGCATTAGGAATGATTGAAACCAAAGGATTAGTCGGAGCAATTGAAGCTGCCGATGCCATGGTTAAAGCAGCAAAAGTTGAATTAATCGGAAAAGAAACCATCGGTGGCGGATACGTTACCGTTATGGTTAGAGGTGATGTTGGTGCAGTAAAAGCCGCCACTGATTCCGGCGCTGCCGCTGCTCAGAGAGTTGGAGAATTGGTTTCAGTTCACGTCATCCCTCGCCCTCATTCTGATGTTGAACTTATTATACCAAAACGTTCAAAGTAAAATAGACCATGCTTCTTGCGTTAGGTTTAATTGAAACTAAAGGATTGGTAGGCGCTATCGAAGCCGCCGATGCTATGTGTAAAGCTGCCAATGTAAAACTTGTTAGCAAAGAAAAAGTTACAGGTGCATTGATAGTAATTAAAGTTATCGGTGAAGTTGCCGCTGTTCAATCCTCTGTTGATGCCGGTGCTGCCGCTGCGCAAAGAGTCGGGCAACTGGTTTCGGCACATGTTATTCCTCGTCCGGATGAGCAAATGGAATCTATCATTTATGAAAATCTTCCGAAAGATTCTAAAGCAAAAAAGAAATCAGAATCTCAAACAGATAAGCCGAGAGAACCGGAGGAAATTAAAGAAGCAGAAAAAGTAGATGATGAAGTTTCCGAAGATGAAGATATTGATGAATCATCTTATGCAGATGAAGTTGAAGAAGAAGAATTACCCGAAGATGAAAAATATGATGGTGACTTATTTGAAAAAGATGATGAGAGTGAAGAAGATAAATTTAAAGGTGATGAACAGATTGCCGGTGATATCCCTCCGAAATCGGAATTGCAGAAACTTAATGTACATGAATTACGTAGACTTGCGCGAAGTATAGATTCATTTCCAATAAAGGGAAGAGAAATATCAAAAGCTAACCGTCAGGTATTAATTGATTATTTTGATTCATTAAGATAATTATTTTTACCAGTGTATGATTTTTAGAACTCCACTCTTTGTGGAGTTTTTTTATATTTAAACAGATGACTAAAAAAATTATTACAATAGTTTTCATTTCTATCTTTTCGATAATGTTATGGGTGTTTGTTTCATTATCCGGCGAATATTTTTATTCAATGAAACTGCCGGTTACATTTTCCGGAATTCCTCAGAACTATGCGGTTTCCAATTATTCGGAAAAAGAAGTGCTTATTAGTTTGAAAGGACAAGGATGGCAGCTTGCTCAAATAACTTTTGGAAGTCATCCTGAATTTATAATAAACGTAAAAGAAAATCCGGGCGAACATAAAGTTTCCATCCGGAACGCACTCGATCAAAATAGATGGCTGTCTGCATCCGTTCAAATTAATGAGTTCTCACCTGAAGAACTTCGATATAGAATTGAAGCGGTCGATTCAAAAAAAGTAGCGATAAACCCGAATATTGAATTGAAATTTAGAGATGGTTTCGGACTTGTATCAGGTATTGTTCTTGAACCCGATTCTGTAATCGTTAGAGGTCCAAAAAGTGTGGTTAGAGAAATCACTGAGCTTACAACAATTAAAAAATCATTCTCAAGCCTTGATAACGCAGTTAATGAAAATATTAGTTTAACACTTTTGAATAATTTGCAATTGGATGAAGAAATGGTCAAGGTTAGTTTTGATGTTCAAAAAATAGTTGACAAAGAATTTCAAGATGTTATTGTGGAGGTGAAAAATATTCCTCCATCAAAAAATCTAACGTTATTTCCGGATAGAGTTAGTGTATTTATCCGCGGCGGAATCAATTTATTAGGTAGATTAGATAAAGAACAAATAAAAGCCAGTGTAACTTTTAACCAGGCACTCAAGGATACTCTCGGTTATTTAGTGCCTATTGTAACAGTTCCCGAATACACG
>DSBF01000209.1 GCA_011049495.1 Ignavibacteria bacterium | reverse complement strand
TGGGGAAAGCAAATGCTTTGATTTCTTCCGAAAGTTCTTGAGATGCTATATAAACCGTCCATTTGCCGGACCAGAATTCATTTCGAGTTTCATTTATTTTTGCCAAGCCACGTAAAGAGCCCAGCCAAATGTCAGTCGTAAAGTCAGGTAAATATTTTGTTTCAACGGTACGAAAACTTGATGTTAATAAAGATGTTCCAGTTTGATCATCGATCGGCTTTGGATTGGCAATCCATGTTGAACCATTATTGCTTGTTCTAAACACGCCGTTCTCTGTAGCAGCAAATACTTCGGAACCAACTAAAGATTCTCCGGAATATGAATACTTAAATCCAAAATCATGTACCCGTTCATTAGGTAAGTAAGTATTCCATGATTCACCACCGTTGGTCGATGCGCTTACAGCCCAATATTCTGATAAATCAACAGCTTTCCAAGTAGCAGCCCAAATAGTATTTGAAAAGTAGTCATAATCTAACTCGACAATAAAATTTCCGCTAATTGGCTGATCTTGATTCTGATGATTAAATTTTTGCCAGCTTATTCCACCATCGGTTGATTTATTAATACCGGCTGCCGTACCTACATATATCAAATCATCATTTACTACATGAATAGAAAAAACTCTGTGGTTCAGGTTTTCTTCAAAGCCAAGTGCCCCGGCACTTGGTGATAAATCAAAATTCAATGTATCATTTGGATGAATTGAATCAAGATAATCCGGGGGCAAAACAACTCTCCGCCAAGTTTCTCCCATATCTGTACTTTTTCGAAGACCCCCGGCAAAAGTTGCAATCCATACTGCATCCGAAGTGAACCCGATATCATAAGTCATATTGTTCACTGCAACGGTTATTGGTAATGCATTGAGAGTGTTAATACCGTATGTAACAGTTAAATCATTTTGTGAATCAACCGGTTGTTGAATAATGTTCCATGTCTGTCCATTATTGGTTGAATAACGAAGTCCGGCACCTTCAACTTGAGATTCACCGAAGAGTTCGACAAAATCCCAAAGTCCCGCCCAAATAACTCCGTTATGAGAACCAACCTTAGAAACTTTCTTTATACCAAAATCTTGAGTTTGATAATAATTTGTCCAGCTTGATCCGTTATCGGAAGATTTACTTAATCCCCGTGAAGTACCAAGCCAAATCGTTCCGTTATCATCAATATGTACATGTTCGATTGTATTACTAGCAGGAGTATTTGCACTTACCTTGTAACTTTTCGGATTATCTAATTCAAAATAATAAGGAAGCGATTGCCCGAAAGAAATAAAACTTAATGAAAGTATGATTGTGAATATTCTCTTCATCTTATATCACTTGTAATAAATGAATGATTTTATTGCTTACTGCACCGGCTCTATCAACGGCTTCAAACTCAAAACGATATTCGCCCTTTGTGTTGGTAGGCGTAACTTCAATAATTCTTGAAAAAATTCCGTCGCCGGCTGTATCATCACCGTTTGCTTCTTTACCATCATCAAACATATTGACTTTATTACCTGTAGTTGAACCAGGACCAAATACCAAAAAATAGACTTCGCGTATATCGAGTAATCCGTTTTCGTCTTCGACTTTAATATGAAGATTTATTAATGATCGAGGAGCCACAACCACAACCGAATCCGGTGCAATTAAATTGCTGATTACAGGCGGTTTGTTTTGCTGCCCGCTAATAAAAAGAAAATTATGTGATGCAATTTTGTGTACTTTGTCATTTCCCGCACCGATATTATCTTCAACATAATATTCAACAATATATTTCCCGGTGGGTATACCTTTACCTAAGATTGTGCTTCCGTAATACCCTCTTATCTCGGATGGTGTAAGGCTTCCTCCGATCATAGCTACGTTTTGTTTCAACATTGTTGTACCGTCTTCGGTAATTATATTAAACCAAACGCGAGAAATTGATTGAGGATTCGAAAACTCAATAGTTGTTTCGAAAGTTGAGTCTTGCTGTGTGTAAACGAATTCCGGCGGTGCGCTAAGCGAGACAAGTTTAAAATCTGCTTCAGCAGTTTCAATTACATCACTTGGAATATTTTCGCAAGAAACAAAAACGAAAAGACTTAAAAGAATTGTTATTATTATTTTATTCATGTTTTAACCCATAAAAAAAAGGGAATCATTTTTCTTAAGAACCTACTGTATTAAATTCTGATGCAGCATTAAAACCTTATTTTGAAAAATCAGAAATACAGTAGAAATTCTCTATAAATGATTCCCTTTCTTTGTTTAGACAAAACTAATTAATTTCTAAATGAATTGTCAAGTAAATATTTTTGCTGCTAAAATGAAACTATAAACGGCATTGGTGAAAATGACAGCAGTAAAACTATTAAACTAACATAGCCGAGAATCATTCTGCCTTTACTAAGTTTTTCAAAATTCTGCACCGGCGGATGTTTTACTTTAATAAAGAAATACAGAACAAAGCCCCAGAATAACCATCCGGTCCAACCAATACTATTATCTAAATCCATTAACGAGCTGAATAGACCGAGTGA
>DSBF01000194.1 GCA_011049495.1 Ignavibacteria bacterium | reverse complement strand
GAACACACCGCTTCCGCTCCGGATTTTTCAGAGGATTGCCGGAATGGCCGAATTCACCATGGCTGTAACCAAGCCCGATGGTCATGTAGTGCAGATTGGCGACAACGACAGCGGCCGGCTGGTAAAGCCTGCTCCTGTCTACCACCGGATGACGGTCAGGCAGGCCAAAGCGAAATATTTGAATTTAAAGAATTATCATGATATGGGGGATAAAGAGCATTACTATTATGAAGATCATTTAGAACATAAGGATCTGATTTCAGCTGTAAGCGGTTTGATAGACCGGGCGGATTTCAGAATATTTGGCGGACGGTCTGTTGACACAAAACTGATTGAAGCATTGTCCGGTCACCGAAAAATAAAATCGGAAAATAAACAAGAAACGAGAATTCAGAAAGAACATATATCCTTACATAATGTGGATATGGATCAAGAGATCAGCCGGATAAAGAAAAAGTATCACAGCAATACCCATAAAATCCGTTTTGATATCCCTGAAAGCATTGATACAAAAACAATCATACCTGTTTTTTTCTTTGAGTTTGGATTATACATCTGGAGAACCGATCAGTTTTTTCTGTCTGTCCGGTGCGGGCCCATCGGGAGAAACGGCAGGGGAGGGCACGCGCACAATGATCAGCTGGCAATCGAGCTTTTCATCAACGGGCAGCAAATGATTGCCGATCCAGGTACTTACGTATACACGGCTGATCCGCGGAAACGAAACCAGTACCGGTCCGTGCAATCGCATTTTGCTCCCGCCATGAATGGCAGTGAACCGGGTTCTCTGGATCTCTCTCTTTTTCGATTGGGTGATTCAGCCCGGGCTAAAGTATTGTACGCATCACGGCACGGTTTCGTGGGTTATCATAAGGGTTTTCATAAGCCGGTTTACCGAATCATTGAAATAGCGCGCTCGATTCAGATTACTGATGTGTATTCCGACTATAAAACGATCAATTTCCGACCTTTGAATCACAATGGTTCTGCGGATATTCCCTTTTCTCCTTCTTATGGATATCAGGAAAGACGACTGGATAAACAAGCAGTAATATGAATTACAAACCGGACATCCTGTTCATCATAAAAACCATCGGACTGGAATACGATGACCGGGTGAGAAAAGAGTGCAATTCATTAAAAAGGTTAAAAAAGAAGGTGTTAATTCTTTTCGTGCCGGATGATAATAAGATAAAAAAAGGAATAACCGGATATGGTGTGCCATTCGTCAGCATATCACTGTTTACAAGAAAAATATTTCCGCATAAAAAATTTCTTCTATTTAAAACAATTGAAATATATATACGAAGTTTGATATTTCTTATTCATACTAAACCTAAAATTGTTTGGATTCATAATATTGAAACAGCAGGTATGGTCCCAATTTTATGGGTTTTAAAGAAATGGAAATACATTAACAAATTTATCTGGGATCAGCATGAAATGTTCCCAGACAATATATTATTTAACCATAAAATACATAAAATTATTAATTTTCTTTTTAGAATGACCGATCATATCATTGTCGCCAATAACGAACGGAAAGATTTTCTTTTAACAAATTTAAATCAAATAGGAAATTCAAAAATAAAAGTTTTGGAGAATTTTCCTGATCAACAATTTGCTGATCTTCCAAGAAAAGCTCTTCCGGCAGATGTGGAAGAATGGTTAGATGGTTCATCTTATTTGCTGGCTCAGGGGGGGGCAAAATTTGAAAGATATTTTTTTAATTTGGCCGAATCGATTATTGAAACAGATGCAATAAAATGTATATTTGTGGGCCCATATAATGAGCGGGATGTTGAGATACTTAGAAAAAGATGGAATAAAAGGCTTGATCGTCATCTTTATTTTACGGGCATGGTCAAGCAAATGGATTTAGCCGCTTTTATTGATCATGCGTTATCCAGTATAGTTCTTTACACCCGGGACACAACAAATTGTCTATTATGTGCTCCTAACAGGATGTATCAGGCCGCATTACGCGGTACGATGCTTCTTGTAGGATCGAATCCGCCCATGGCAAATTTTGTCAGAAAAAGTCGTTCGGGCATTGTTCTTGAGGGCGATGGCAGGGATAAAGAAGATATTAAAAGGGGGATTCAAAATATTGTGAATGAGAAAAAAAGAAAAAATAATTATTATCTAAAAGAATATTTATGGGAAGAACAAGATAAAGTCATTTATAAGATGGTTAACGAACCGGATTCGTTTAATGAAGATTAAAAAGTATTTAATGATTTTATATATTGGTTCTGTGATTTTAATGCCGCCTGTAAGATGGATTTCAAAAATACCCGCATTAAAGATTGAAGATTTTATTTTATTTGTTTTATTCATTATATACGTTTTGAATTGGGTATTAAAAAGGGAGAAAATATCTTTTATAGATCATTTCAATAAGCCTCTTTTACTTATATTATTAATATCCGTCTTCTCGATTACTATTCAGGAATTGATATTTAAAAGAGTGATCAGCTTCAATGATTTGATGATAATTCCGATGATATTAAAATACTTATTGG
>DSBF01000308.1 GCA_011049495.1 Ignavibacteria bacterium | reverse complement strand
GATTATTCCGAGTCATTCAAAATAATAAATGAATCAAACTCTGAAGAAGGTAAATCTGCATTCGAAAAATTAGTCGCCAAAGCAAAAGAAAACATTTACAACGGTGATGTGTTTCAAATTGTTTTATCAAAAAGATTCAGCGCAGAATTTGAAGGTGACTTACTGAATGTTTACCGTGCACTTAGGATCATCAATCCTTCGCCATATATGTATTATATGGAATTCCCGGATTCCAAAGTTGTAATCGGAACTTCACCGGAAGATTTGTTAAAAGTAAAAAACAGAACAGCAGAAATTTTACCCATCGCCGGTACTCGCAAGCGAGGCAAAACTGTTAAAGAGGACATCGAATTAGAAAAAGATTTGCTCTCCGATCCGAAAGAAATTGCAGAGCATACTATGTTAGTTGATTTAGCAAGGAACGATTTGGGAAGAGTCTGCGATTACGGCTCAATAAAAATTATCGAAAATATGAAAGTAAACCGCTTCTCTCACGTAATGCATATCGTATCGAGGGTAGCTGGCGAATTGCAAAAGGATAAAGACTGTATAGATGCACTAAAAGCAAGCTTTCCCGCCGGAACCGTTACCGGCGCACCAAAAATTAGAGCAATGCAATTAATTAATGAATACGAAAATTTAGTTCGCAACGTTTACGCCGGAGCAGTCGGCTACATTGATTTTAACGGCAATCTCGATATGTGCATTGCAATTCGAACTCTGTTTTCAAAAGGGTCGAAAATTTATTGGCAAGCCGGCGCCGGGATTGTTGCCGACAGTATCCCCGAAAATGAATTTTATGAGATTCAAAATAAATCAGCCGCGTTAAAAAAAGCATTAAAGTTTGCAGAGGACTTGAATGAAAATATTAGTAATAGATAATTACGATTCATTTACGTTTAATCTCGTGCAGCTTATCGGAAGTTTTACGAATGATATTCTCGTAAAACGAAATGATAAGACAACGGTTGCCGAGATTCGAAAAATGAATATCGACAAAATCGTGATCTCCCCCGGTCCCGGCAAACCTGAAGATTCAAAAGTTTCTCTCGATGTAATAAAAGAATTGGGAAAAGAAATATCGATACTCGGCGTTTGTCTCGGTCATCAAGCAATTGGAATTACATTCGGCGGTGTCGTTACAAATGCACCAACGTTAATGCACGGTAAAACATCACAAATCATTCACGATAATCAAAATATTTATAAAAACATCCCGCAGAATTTTGAAGCGGGACGTTATCATTCGCTTGCGTTAAAAAATGGTTCTTTTTCAGACGTACTTGTAGTTACTTCGCATACAAGTGATAACGTAATAATGGGAATTAGACATAAAGAATTTCCGATAGAAGGGATTCAATTTCATCCCGAATCGGTTTTAACTCCTCAAGGATATAACTTAATTAAAAATTGGTTGGCACTATGAAAACAGAATTAGAAAAAGTAATTGAGGGACATAACTTAACATTCGATGAAGCATATAATGTTATGTACTCAATAATGAGCGGTAATGAAAACAATTCTAAAATTGCATCGCTCCTTACTGCGCTTAAAATAAAAGGCGAAACTTCGGAAGAAGTTGCCGGATTTGTTAAAGCGATGCGAGAAAAAGTCATTAAGATAAAATGTGAAAACGAAAGAGTGATTGATGTTTGCGGTACGGGCGGGGACGGTTCTGGAACATTTAATATTTCCACGGCTGTTTCATTTGTAGTTGCCGGGGCTGGAGTAAATGTTGCAAAGCACGGCAACCGTTCTATCTCAAGTAAAAGCGGCAGCTCCGATGTGTTGCATGAACTCGGCGTCGATGTTCAACTGAATCCGGCACTCTCCGAAAAAGCATTGAATGAAATCGGGATCGCATTTTTGTTTGCACCTCTTTATCACCCGGCAATGAAACACGTCGCACCAATAAGAAAAGAATTGGAGTTTCGATCAATCTTCAACATACTTGGTCCGCTTACAAATCCAGCCGGAGTTAAACGACAGTTAATCGGAACTTTCAATGATGATGTTGCGCGGTTAATGACCGATGCTATCCGATTATTGGAAATGGAAAAAGTTTCCTTTCTTTGCACAAGCAATCGATTTGATGAAATCACTTTAACCGACACAACAAAAGTGTATGAAGTCAATCACGACAACTCGATGTACTTTTATACATTATCAAACGAAAACTTCGGTTATCCAAAAGCAACTTTAGAACAGCTTCAAGGCGGTTCGGCAAAAGAAAATGCAGAAATTATTTACAAAGTATTTACCGGCGAAACTGTTGGTGCTGCGTATGAAGTGGTTGTTGCAAATGCGGCAATGGCGTTGAAGACATCCGGAATTTCCGATGATTTACTTGAATGCAAACAGATTGCCGAAGATTCAATTAAGTCCGGAGCAACTTTAAAGAAATTAAATGAATTAAAAGAATTTGGCGAGAAACATAAATGACAATTCTTGATGAAATAGTTGAAGTCAAAAAAGAAGAAGTGAAGATACTCCGCGTGGAATATTCATTATCTCGATTCTCCGATTC
>DSBF01000431.1 GCA_011049495.1 Ignavibacteria bacterium | reverse complement strand
TCGTAATTTAAGGTTTGTTAATATAAACTAACTCTGTTTGTCCAAAAAAACACATCGCATACAAGTCGATATGTTCTGTAAACCAATTATTACAAAAGTCTAGCTTGTTAATTTGGTTTAGGAATTTTTACCACTAATACTCCAGCTGGTTTATCGCTATAATTATAAAGACAAGGAACAATATTTTTTGGGCTTTCGACAAGCATATTTGTTCCTACCTCTTTTTTTTCATCGCCCACCATTATTGTAGGATTTCCTTCTTCTACAAAAAAGAAAACATCAACTTGGGTAAAGTGTGGTTTTAGCTCTTCGCCTGGTTTAAGGTTAATATGCATAACCTGTGTAGCATCGGTTTCATAAAGTAAACGAACATCTACCTTATGGGCAGTCTCTCTGATTTCTTGTTTAGTCCAATCGGTAATTTTCATAGCTATTAATTGTTAAGCGTTGATTTATCCTACCTCGATTAGGGTTTTAATTGTGTTGAATAATTTGCTCACTTCTTCCCTATGGTTAAACGACTTATCGCCCATTTGCCATCTTTTAACCATCATTCGAAGTGCTCCAATTATTATTATGGTAAGGTATTTCGATTCAATATCGGGCTTAATCTCACCCTTTGCTTGCCCTTCGGCTACAATTGCTTTTATCACTCCGCTATTGCTATCCATTATTTCTGCAATTTTTTCTTGAAGGATTGGCTCATTACGGAATATCTCTTCGGAAAAAATAACGCTAACTAATGAAGGTGTCTGCTCAAAGGCATTGAAGTGCCCTTGGAATATTTTCTCAATCCGTTGTATAGATGTATCGTTTACCTTATCCTGAATTGCAAACATAGACTCGCTTTTGCTTTTGAAGAACTCTAGAATTGCTATAAGAATACTAATCTTATTGTCATAATGCCTATAAATGGCAGGTTCGGTAATGCCTATCTTTTTTGATAGGTTTTTTATTGTCAATCCTTGAATTCCGATTGTTGAAATAATTTCAAGCGATGTGTCAATAATTTCTTGTTGTCTTATGGTTAACATGTTTATTTTTTTAATGATAATCTTTAGTCTTATAACGCACAAAGTTAGTTAATGTTCGCTAACATCCAAATAATTTATAAATATTTTTGCTAAAATTCACCTAAATACCTAAATAATAGACTGATGTATTTGAAGTGGGTTTTGTTAATTGTTGTCAGAACTAACACCAAGATTAATTAGACTAAATAAAAATACCTAAATATAGCCATTCCCAATCCTTTCCTTTGCCATTAGCTTTGCGGCCATAATTAATTAACACTTATAATGATGAAAATACTATCAAAGTACGCAATTTTTGCCTTTTTACTTCTATCGGGTTATAGTGTTACATCGCGAACACAATCCGATTCAGTTAAGCATAATAACTTCAGCACAGGTGGATATGGGCATATTGGTTTTAACAAACCATTTGTTGCTGAGCAGAATAGCAACTCTAAGATTGATGTTCATCGCGTGGTGTTGCTTTTTAGGGTAGCAGTATAATAAGCGTTTGTCGTTTTTAGCTGAGGTTGAACTCGAACACGTATCTGAAGTTTATGTAAACAGGCATACCTAAACTATGCTTTTTCACCAATGTTGAATTTTAAAGCAGGACTTGTTTTAATAGCGATGGGAATTATTGGTTCTACTGCAAATTTAGTGGAATGATTTTAGGGTCGGAAGTCCGAAGACCCCAGCCTGAACGATGCAGTCGGGCAGGGTAGTTGGAAGGTTGAAGCATGTTAATTCTGTCTTCTGTCTACAAGCCCAAACCAAAGATTTAAGTTTGCTATAATTTACATAGTTTTCACGAAATTGGTAGTAGAACCCAAAAATACAGCCTATTAATACAATGGTTTGGGTTTTGGGTTAGGCTATAAGTTCCATCAAAATGCTGTTTTAAATCGGACTATATTGTCTACAAGTCTGAATTAGACTCAAAGGAAAAGGAGTATTTAGCATGTGTGTTGGTGTAAGTTTTTAAAATGTGAGGATGAATAGATTAATCGTATTGGTTTTTCTACTTATTGGGGGTATTTCCTATGGGCAAGGGAGGAATGAGCATAAGATTCTCAAACAAGAGTATGGGAATAAAGCCTGCGAACCAAAAGTTTTGCCAATTAGCCAAGTAAACCTCAACCAAGTAAATGTTAAGCAGTTTTTTCCCGTATATAATTTCAACGAGCTTTTGGGATATATTGTTGAGGTTGAGGTTAGGGGGCGGATGCACTTATTTTAAGCCTTAATACTGCTTAATCCCGAGGGAGTAGTCTACAGGGTTAACATTGTCGATTATCCGTCGACACATGGAGTGTAGGTTACAAATAAACAATGGCTGAGTAAGCTAAGAATTGATGCGGTTACTGATTATAGCTATGGGAAAACGTAGATGCAACTAGCGGAGCCACAATTTCATCAAAGAATTTAGTAGTTACTATTCAAGAGGTTCGGGAAGTTGTAAAGGCGTTATAAGAAATACGTTTGCCTCAAAAATTAGTGTTAATGAATTAGAACAAC
>DSBF01000591.1 GCA_011049495.1 Ignavibacteria bacterium | reverse complement strand
CGGAGAATCAACAAATCAATCTAATCAAAATTTTCATTTCAATAATTTAGCTCGAGTAATTAATCCGGGCACAACCATTGATATCACCCAAATTCTTTTTGGGAATAGAATCAAACTTGGGTTGCAAATTTAGTTTTTCCAATTCTTCTAAAATTATCTGACTTTTATTTATGAACAAACAAGAGGTTAATCTTTGAATATAGTATTAAAAATTATGTTGATTTCGCTTTTTTCAATATCAGCTATATTTTTCGGAGTGCAAGTTTCAACTGCAGATGAGAATCTGAATACCGAATATGAATACTTTGATTACGATAAAGAAATAAACTCATTAGTAGAAATAGATTTTATTCCGAGTGGAACAATGGTGGCATCATGGTATGGTCCTGATTTCCACGGAAAGCAAACAGCCAATACGGAAATTTATAATCAATTAGCATATACAGCTGCTCATAAATCTCTCCCTTTTGGTACAATGCTTCGTGTTACAAATCCGCGTAACGGTAAACAAGTTATTGTTAGAATAAATGATAGAGGTCCCTATATTGATGGACGAGATATAGATTTATCTAAAGGTGCAGCAATTGCTATTGGTATGATTGAAAAAGGAGTTGTTAGAGTAAAGGTCGAAAAACTTGTTCCCAAAGTAGCCGCGGGATGATTTTTCCAAAATTGTGAAATTCGTCAATATTCACACAATTTTGTTTTGGAATTGTTGATAGTTTAGAACATTCTTCTTATACTTACAAAACATTTTCGGAGGGCTAACCGAAAGATTTATAAATTTTTCAAATAACAAATTTATCTCACAACAGGAGGATTTCATGAAGAAAGTACTTTTTACAGTTTTAGTTCTTTTAATGGTTGTTTCTTTAACCCAAGCACAAAATAAAGGCAGCATGGGTGTTTCCGTACAAGGCGGTATTGCTCTTCCAACCGGTGATTTCGGTGATTCTTATGATATGGGGTTTGGAGGTAAAGGTCTTTTTATGTATTACTTGAATCCTAATATGGCAATTACCGGTACAGCAGGCTACTTTACTTGGAGCGGGAAAGATGACTGGGATGCAACATTTAATACAATCCCTGTTTTAGCAGGTATTAGATATGTGCTCGGTAAAGGCGATTTCAAACCTTACCTTTCAGGTCAACTTGGTATGTATTTCTCCTCATTTGAAGTCGAAGTTGATTTTGGATTCTTCGGTGGAAAACAAACAATTGATGATAGCGGCTCAGATTTTGGTGTTGCTCTTGGAGGCGGTTTCATGATGCCTTTAGGTAAAACAATGAATTTTGATGTAAGTGCTGAATATAATATTATCTTCACAGAAGGCAGTTCAACTTCTTATTTAACTTTTCTTGCCGGTTTAGCATTTGCTTTATAAAAAATAGTTGTTTAATATAAAAAGGCGACCGAAAATGTCGCCTTTTTTATTTTAAAGAAGTTTATAACCTAAAATTAACTCTTACCAAGCACTTTTAATTCTTCCATTGTAAACAACGGTACTAATTCTAGTTCAGCTTTCGCAAGATTATCATATGATTTCGGGTCTCGTACAATTACACACAACACAGTTTTAATTTTAGCCCCAAGCTCTCTTAGTTGGTTTACACTCGAAATAATTTGTCCGCCGGTTGTGACAACGTCTTCAATTACGCACATGTTTTTATCTTTGAAATCAACACCTTCTGCTAATTTTCTTGTGCCGTATTCCTTTGCTTGCTTTCTAACAAATACCGATGGAATATTTGTTTCAATTGAAAGAGCTGTTGCTAATGGAATTCCACCCATCTCTAAACCACCCAAAACCTCCGTTTCATCTGGAATTAATAATTTCATTTCACGGGCAATGGGTATTAATAAAGTAGGGACAGATTCAAACTTATACTTGTCAAAGTATTCGTTCGATATTTGTCCGGACCGAAGTAAAAACTCACCGGTAATATGAGAGATATTATAAATCTCTTTTCCTAATTCTGCTTTAGTCATTTTGTTTCTCGCAAGTTGTTTTCATTTAAGTATAGAAAAAATTTTTTTAACTCATCATCAAAATTGAGATGCGGATGAATTTTAACCAATGATTTAATTTTATTTATTTGGGAGGAAGCAAACTCTTTTGTTTTAACCGAGTGAATGTTCCTTACCTTATGTTCAAAAGCATCAATTATGCTCTTTATCTCTTTTATCAATAATTGGCTGTCATCACTAAAAACGGTTTGATTGAATTTTTCCCAGATATATTCAACAGCCTGATCGTTTGGATGCAGCATATCAATATTATAAAACCGGTAATCTCTTAATTCGTCGATAACAATCTCGTATGAAGGGAAGTAATATACATTTTCGAAAGAGTTGATTATGTTATTAACAGCAAGGTGTAAACTTGATTTACTCAATTGATTTTGATGAGCCCCGTCTTTCCAATGGCGAATCGGTGAGACTGTTAATATTATATTAGCTTTAGAGTTTTCATTCCTGATAAGATTAATCAACTCGCTAATATTATTTGTGTTCTCTTCAACGTTTAGAAATTCCTT
>DSBF01000220.1 GCA_011049495.1 Ignavibacteria bacterium | reverse complement strand
TCCTCTTATCGTGGCTGCTATTACTTTCTTGTGGACATCTATTCCACAGCCTCTTTCTATTATTTGCTCAAAAACTATTCCTTCTTCTTTTTCCATGACTGTACTCGCTTTTTTTTTGTTGTTTTTATCCCGCGAATATAATCATTCCCTTGTGTGTTTTTACCGATCATGAATGTTTCATAATTACTCTTACTCATAATTCTAATCTTACTCATACTCATCGGTTAAAATTGAATAAGATTATAATTAAGAATTTTCTTGAATAAGGCGACTTAATAATTTTCTTTAACAGCAATTATGATATCCAATTCATCGAATTCGGGACACATGATTATTAGGTGGGAAAATTTTGTAAAAATAATTTTTAAAGAACTCTAAAACATTTGGGATAAACCTTCGAGGTAAGGATATGCGCTTTATGTAGTTTTTCCTGGAAGGTTGCTAGGGCTGCCAGCAACCTTGGAGGTCTAAATCATGTGACCTCCAAGGTTTTGAACCTCCCAAAACAAGTGACTCGCTAATCGTCAGACCTCGACCCACCCTGTCGAGAGTTCGGTTGAAGACTTTTTTTTGCGCATACGTCAGAATTCAGGAATAAAAGGAACTTCTATTATATTCACAATCTAAAGTGATCGAAAATTTATAAATAAAGCACTTTGCCACCAAATAATCCGCTGACTCCCGAATTCCGTAAGATTTCCCGTATAATACCACTTCAGTCATCTCAACAATTATAAAAAGAAAAACTAAAATTGTATATTTGCCTTTCATTTTAACAGTTTCAGGAAGATTTACTAATGGCTAAAGAGCAAAGTGTTTTAGAAAAAGTTGTTTCACTTGCAAAACGAAAAGGATTTGTTTTTCAATCGAGTGAAATTTACGGAGGCTTAAACGGCTGCTGGGATTACGGACCGCTCGGTGTTGAACTTCTTAAAAATATTAAAGAAGAATGGTGGAAAACGATGACTTACCGTGAAGATGTTGAAGGTTTGGATGCCGCTATTCTTATGCATCCTAAAGTCTGGGAAGCTTCCGGTCACGTTGAAAATTTTACCGACCCTATGATCGATTGTAAACAATGTAAAGCAAGATTCAGGCTCGATACTTTAGCCGAGCAGATTTCGGATAAGAAAATTGATAAGTTGTTTAAAGAATTTTCAGAAAATATTTCAGATGATATCTCCGAATCATTTAATGAGATTGTTAATTCGGAACTTACATCGACAGAAAAATTTGAGAAGCTGTTGGAAGATTCGGATATAAATAAATTACTCCTTTCGATGACCAACTGTCCCAACTGCGGAACCAAAGGCGAGTTTACAGAACCTCGTAGTTTTAATCTTATGTTCAAAACATTTTTAGGTCCGGTTGAAAAAACAGAGAATGCAATTTATTTAAGACCTGAAACTGCGCAGGGAATCTATGTTAATTTTTTAAATGTACAGGGTGCAAGCCGTCAAAAACTTCCCTTCGGTATTGCCCAAATAGGTAAAGCATTCCGTAATGAAATAAACACAAAGAATTTTCTTTTCAGAACACGTGAATTTGAACAAATGGAAATGCAGTATTTCGTTAAACCAGAAGATGATGAAAAATATTTTGAGTACTGGAAAGAAAAAAGTATTGAATGGTTCAAGCAAATGGGAATGAACGGCGATAAGTTGAGATTTCATGATCATCCCGAAGATAAACTTGCTCATTATGCTAAAGCCGCCACCGACATTGAATATGAATTCCCGTTCGGGTGGGGTGAGATAGAAGGTATTCACAACCGAACAAATTTTGATCTAAGCAGGCACGAAGAATATTCGGGCAAATCACAAAAATATTTTGATGAAGAATCAAAAGAAAAATTCATTCCGTTTATTATTGAAACTTCCGGCGGCGTTAGCAGAAGTTTTATGGCTTTCTTAGTCGATTCATACAATGAAGAAGAAGTAAACGGTGAAACAAGAGTTGTATTAAAATTACATCCTAAACTTGCACCGGTTAAAGCAGCAATTTTCCCATTGGTAAATAAAGACGGTATGCCGGAAATTGCCCGTGAAATTGAAAAGGATCTTCGTCCCTTCTTAAGAGTCTTTTATGATGATAAAGGTGCAGTCGGAAGAAGATACAGAAGACAGGACGAAAACGGAACTCCGTACTGCATCACTATTGATACACAAACATTAAGTGACGGAACAATTACCGTTCGTGAAAGAGACTCAATGGAGCAGGTGAGAGTTCACAAAGATGAGTTGTTGAAATTTTTACTTGAAAAGCTGAAATAGAAAAATAGATCAGCCTTGTGTAGTTAAGTTTTATAATAAGGAAATAGCAATTTACTTTTGTATTATCCTCAACCTTCCATTTTTCCTCAAATTCACATCATAATTAGTCAATAATTGCATTTTGATTGTTCCCATTGAAACAAAGTATTTCTTCATCCACTAGGTACTTATACTGATTTTATTTTAAGAATATTTTAATAAATTCACCAAGTATCGATATTCTTAAATTCTTGCTGCACAAATTTAATTAATGGATTTAATAACTTATTATAG
>DSBF01000118.1 GCA_011049495.1 Ignavibacteria bacterium | reverse complement strand
TGCTTGGATTAGATGAAAGTTCAACTTTAGCGAAAACGATTTACGGAGATAAAATTTCCGGTCAAAGAATAGTTGACGTTCTCAATGAGATCAAAGAAATAAATGAAAGAATGTTAAAGCTGAATGTTGATATGGACACGAGGGATGCACTCGGAATGTCAAGAGTCCCGGATTTACTCTTTGGAATAAGTTCGCCTTACGGCAGACTCGGAGAACTTGGCGGGGAATCAATCAGACAGCTTGAGGGTTTGATGCAGCCTCAGTCATTAGCACACGAATCCTTTTTATACACTTCGCTTGGGACACCAAACATAAAAGATTTTACCGAACAGATGAAGGGAGGAATTTACGAGGGAGATAATCTTGTAAACATTCTTAAATCAATTAGAGAAGCAACGCAAGGAGATGAAACGCTTTCCTATTTTATGCTTAATGAAATGATGCCGGGAGCTCCCAAAGGGTTTATTCCGAGAATGACAGATTTACTGAGTGATGAAGGTAAAGAGATCACACGGTTTATGATTGAGAGCATTGATGAGGAAGGAAAAATAAAATACGCTGAGGATGAGAAAGGGGAAAGGATTAAAGAAACAATTTCCGGTTACACACTCGAAGATTTTGAGAAGGAACTAACAGCATATAACGAGCAGATAAACAAATTAACTTTGACAGCACGAGAAGATCAAGAAGTCCGGGAAGAAATCAACAACGCGCTTACCGGCTATTCACAACGAGCGGATGAGTTTACATCAGAATCGGAAAAAATGATTAGGACGCTTCATCAGAACATTAATGAAGCTGCTGAATCTTGGCGGGAAATGGTTTACAATGCAGAAATTGAAATGACAAGATTTTGGAAACGGCAGGCTGAAGATGCTGAGATGTTTGAGTTATTTCAGATCAAGTTGAACGCCGGATTAGAGGATTTTGAAAATATAATTAAACGAATTAAATCAGATTTAGGGTTAGGACAAGACCCGATCCCAAAGGAAATATCAACAGCGAAACCAATAAATCCAAATCCTTTTATCGACAGCGGACATGATCCAAAAGACTTAAGACCGATAAACCAACTAGAATGGGAAAACTTTCAAGAGAATATAAAGCAAGGCAGAGGAATGGTTCCGAGTGAAAATTTTCAAAACTACATGAAAGAATTTGACTATGAACGATTTGAAGATATAATGGATAGAACGTCTAGGAACAGTCCAAAAGAAATCACTATCATCATTAAAGATGAAACAGAAAGAGGAATAGAGTCAATGATAGATAACGCAAATTCAGAGTTTAGGTAAAATCAAGCATTTGGAATATTGACTTGACTTAGTTCAAATGTTATATTGGGATTAAGTTTTCATTAAAAAAATCTGAACATGTCCAACGCAAAAGTTTTCTTTTTTTAAGTAGCCTACAAGGTTTTAAGGAGCTGGACACTCCAAGATTTTCCTTGTGGGCTATTTTATTGAAAAATTGTTCTTTGATTGCAAGTTTTAGGTATCAATTTTGGTATCAATCACTTAAAAAAGTTTGAAATCAGTTCAAAAAGCTGGTAGAGCAATTCATTCGTAATGAATAGGTCATCGGTTCAACTCCGATAGTCGGCTCGAAGGAATTTTCTCATTCATTTTAGATTTTATAATTTTCTCCTTCATATAAATTTCCATTACAAAAAAAATATCGATTTTTATTCTCATTTCCATGAAATCTTCTTATAAAAATTTTGTTGTTGTTCTCCTTTCGGTAATCTTTTTTTCATCATGTACAAAAGAAATTGTAAAGCAGCAGGATTTTCCATCCGAAATAAATGTATACTTTAACAAAGATGCCGATACTAGTTATGCGTTCCCAAATAACAAAGCAAACTTCTATGTTAATTTTGAGGATAAGTTAATTCATAGAATTAACAATGCTTCATCAACAATTGATATGATGGCTTATGAAATTAATCTGCCTAGGTTGATAAACTCTTTGATTACAAGAGCAAGCGAAGGTATTCAAATAAGATTTATAATTGATGCAAAAAGTTATGAAGAAGAATTTGATGATGATACTACTAGCATTGAACGTTATACACTCATGCGTTTATACTTAGAACAGATGAGCAGAGGAAAGGATAATATTCCCGGTACTGATGACGATATTATGTTGTTATCGGATTCCCCCATTTTAGCAGTTGCAGATTCTACTCTCAGAAAAAAGTTTAATCTTCCTCCTTTACCAATAGGTTATAAAAGAGTTAATCTAAAAATTGGCAACAAAGAAATAAGCGGACATTTGCTTGTAGATGCCGAATTAAAGGATCCTCGCAGTTGCAGTAATTGTTATTATTCTCCAGGTTACCAAATGCACAATAAATTTGCAATTATAGATACGCAGTGGGTTTTCACCGGGTCTTGGAACTTTACAGTCACCGGGTTATACGGTTCTGTGGAGGAAATGGTAAGAGGAGAATTAAACGGAAATCAAAACCACATTATTGAAATACGAAATAGAGATTTATCTCACATTTATTTAACTGAGTTTAATGAAATGTGGGGAGGAAGTCAGTTTCAACCAAATCCGA
>DSBF01000304.1 GCA_011049495.1 Ignavibacteria bacterium | reverse complement strand
TAACATCTTAGCATTTTATTCATTGTTTTTCAACAAAAATAGCAATAAAAGGAATAAATATAAAGGTTTTTAGGAAAAATTATTTAATGGGAGAGATAAAATAATGAATAAAATGGAGTTGAACTATGTCGTTTGCCTGCTATGGGAATAGTATTTTTTGCTTTTCACTTTTTCGTTGGTTTGTGTTTGGGTTTTTAAAAAATAAGCGTGTTTTTTTGTCATTTTTTAGCTTTTATTAATTCCTTTGATAATACAATACACAGAAAAGGACATAGCTCTCCCATACTGATTTTTTACAATCATTGTGATTAATATTTTGCAGTTTTCAAAGATCGTTTTTTCTCATCATTGCATTATCAAGGAACCGACATCTTTTTAATCAGCATTTTCCCTGTTTTACATTCAGGACAGCTAAAAATGTCTTTCTTTAATGTAATTCTTATTACCTCTAAGGCAGACACTCCTTCTAATATTGGCAAAAATGAAGTTTTAGATATCAGCTCAAAACAACTGGAAAGTTTTGTTTTCATATTGCATAAAGCCAAATATCCAAAATACCGAATTTTACAAAATCTTTTTGGCAAAACATGCTGCAAAAATCGCCGGATAAACTCCTCTGCCGAAAGCTCAATACTTTCTTTTATCCCTGACTTTCGATTATTTTTATAAGTGAATTTCACTTTGCCGTTTTTGTAATCTATTATTCGATGATTTGATATTGCCACTCTGTGGGTATAGTTTCCCAAATACTTTATCAATGATTGTGCATTTGAAATGGCTTTCTCGCAATACACCACCCAGTTTTTCTTATAGGCTTGGTCTTGTAGCTGCTTAAATTTATTCGCATTATCCGGTAATAACATTTCTTCTTTTGCAATAGCATTTGCTAATAAACTGCACAAGATTCCTCTAAAAACCTTACTTATGGCTTTTATTGGCACGAAAAACTTTCTTTTAGACACTATCCATTGTCCCATATCTTCGTCAAGTCCTCCGGCCGGCACTATCATATGAATGTGCGGATGATACGATAAGTTTTGTCCCCAAGTGTGCAAAATACCAACTGCCCCAACTTCTGCTCCCAAAAAATCAGGATTAGAAGCTGTTTGCTGCAATGATTTCCCTGCTGCTTTAAACAACAGTGAATATGCAACGGCTTGATTTATATAAAACAACTTATTCAGACAATGTGGCACAGTGAAAACTAAGTGAAAACACTTTGTTGGTGGTAAATTCGATGCGAGTTTATCAACCCATTTTTGTTGTTTTATATACTGACATTTTGGGCAATGCCGATTTCTGCATGAATTATAAGATTGTCTTATATGTCCACAATTATCACATTCTTGTGTATTGCCACCTATGACTGTTGTACGGCATTGTGTTATTGCTTTAAAGGCTTTTCTTTGCTCGACACATAAAACATGCTTTTTTATAAAGCTTTCTGCATTATCTCTAAAGATATCTGCAATTTCTATCTTTTGTCTTTTGTTTTCCATACCAGTATTTTTTAAACATTCATAGAATCTGCCGGAGAAACAATTTTTGCAGGATCAATATTCACCAGATGTAAATATCGGGATGTGGTTCTTATGGAATTATGTCCTAAAAGTTTTTACACTATTTTAAGGTTTACGCCACTTTCCATCAAGTGTGTCGCAAAGCAATGTCGTAAGGTATGAAACGAAATGTTCTTTTTTATTCCTGCTTTTTTGGCATTGTTTTTTACAATTCCACTAAGGCTTGTGGCTGCCAAATATCGTCCTTTGTATTGTTGCGATTCAAATAAATAGGTCTGTGGTCGGTACATTGAATAATAGAACCGAAGCAATGTTAATGTTTTTTGGGATAAAATTGAAAATCTGTCCTTTTTTCCCTTTTCCTTGTGATATATGAACTAGCATTCGTTTTGAATCGATTGCCTGTGGCTTGATTTTTTGTAATTCCGTTTTTCGCAAACCTGCGGAATAAGCCAACATTAAAATTGCTTTATGCTTGACATTTGTTGTCGCCGATATTAAGTTTTCTACTTCTTCCAAAGATAAAACTACCGGCATTTTTGTCTCTCTTCGTGGGCGTTTTATCTTAAATTGTTCCCATTCTCTGCCTAAAATATCGCTTTGTAATATTTTAATGGCACTAATGCTTTGATTAATTAATGAAATGGATACTTTTTCAACTGCAATACGATGCTGTAAATACGCTTTTAATTGTTCTGTAGTTACTTCTTCTATCGGAACTCCTGTCCAATGCTCTATTTGCTTTAAAAGACTCGTATAAGTCGTAATTGTACTTGCGCTATAATTGCGATATTGCATCTCATAGCACACTTTGTTAATAAAATCTTTTTGTGAATTGTTCATATCGATAAATTTTAGTGAGTTTGTTAACTTCAAATTTACCGATAAAAATTATCGACACAGAATGTGGAGATTTAGTTCAACGGTCCTCAGCTATGAGCAGTTGGGGATTTTTACACCCAAACTTTTCGCCTGCCTGCCGCAGGCAGGGTTTAGCACGGACGTTTGATTTATTCATTTACTTTTAATTTAAGCACCTAAAC
>DSBF01000302.1 GCA_011049495.1 Ignavibacteria bacterium | reverse complement strand
TATGAGAGAATTCCAAAATAGCAAAAGACGTGCAATAGTTTTATTCATCCAGAATGAAAGACGGAATAATAATAAGATATTCCATTCACGTTCAACTTATGATTTGTTAAACAGTCGATTAGAAGAAATTACAACGCAGGTTAAAAATCAAGTTGATGTAGATTTAATTCTCTGTTCTGATGATCCCGGTCTAATGAAAGCTGATTTATATATTAAGCAGATTGGAAAGAGTTTCGGTGATAAATTCAATAATGCTATTAGTGAAACTGCGAAACTTGGGTATGATGAATTAATTATTATCGGGAACGATTCTCCAGAGTTAACATCGCAGCAGATAATTGATTCGTTTGAAAACATTGCGAAAGAAAAAGTTGTAATCGGACCTTCGAATGACGGCGGAATTTACCTCCTTGGATTGTCTAAAAATAATTTCGAAGCAACTATTAAAGCAAGATGGAATACTTCGAATGTAAAGGATGATCTTCTCAAACAATTTCGTTTTAACAATATACTTTTACTAAACTATTTATCCGATATCGATGATGAAAGTGATCTTGTTAATTGGTTTGCAAGCGGCTCGAAAACTGCGTTATTATTTCAACGTCTGCTTAGTTTAACAAATATCGTAAAGCAAAAACTTCAATATAAAACTCATAACTTTTCCACCGAACAAAATAACTTCAGAATTCACACTCAGAAAGCTCCGCCTCATCTAATTACACTTTCGTAAAACAAAATCCATTCATATTCATAGTCGAGAAAATTAGATGAGAAAACTAATTATTGTTTTATCTGTTTATACTTTTGTATCCATATCACTTTTGGGGCAATCGCTGTCATACAAACCGGGCGGCGGCATTAAGTTAAGTAATGAAGCGGAACAGTGGAGTTTCCGAACTCTCGGTTATATTCAAAGTACTTTTACTTATCATAATCAAAAAGAGAACGGAGCAGTTGATAACTCTTTCTTCGTGCGAAGAGCGAGACTCGATTTTATTTTCGATTACTTAGACAAATATCAGCTCTTCATTGAATTAGACGGACGCGGAGGGAGAACTGAATTGGTGCTTGCCCAAGTTGATATCGAATATATCGAAAACCATAAAATCGAAGTCGGGAAATTTATTACGCCTTTTTCGCCGGAGAATTTAAGATCATCACGAGCGCTTTCAACAGTTGAAAGATACACGGGATTAAATTCAATGTTTCTGCTTCCCGGTCTCGATACTCAGTACGGAATAATGTTCTTCGGTAAGTTTGATAAACTCGGTTATTATGTAAGCATCACTAACGGAAACGGTAAAGCTTCCGACAATCTTGCAGAAAACAATAACGCAAAAGATCTTCAATTTAGATTGGAATACGATTTAACAAATGAGTTCAAGTTCGGCGGGAGTTTTAATTTAGCCGACGAACTTTCACAAAACATCAAATTAGTCGATCACACATTCGAAAGTTTTAACTCTGCAAAAATTAACGGACGCAGAAACGGTTATCTCGGTTATGCCGAATTTGAAAACGAAAAATTTCTGTTGAGAGGTGAAGCGTTTCTCTATCAATTTAATAATGATTTATCAACAGAGCAGCAAATCGAAAATTTTTTCGGCGGTTACGGTGAGATCGGGTATTTCATTTCAGGCAACTATTCCCACGGTTTGCAGTTAATCGGAAGATACGAAACAGCGCGTTATGATAATATTCATCAATCATTGAATGGACCGACAGTAATGAACTCATTTATCTTCGGACCCAATATTTATCTCGATGGAATTTTCCGTCTACAAATAAATTTGATTTACGAAAAAGCCGATTCACCCTCTTTAATTACCGGCAGATTTGAAGGTAAAGAAGACGATCTGCAATTATTAACAATGCTGCAGATAAAATTTTAAGAGGAGAATATGGAATACATACTTTACTGGCAGTGGGGTATTTTGGTTTTAGCAACATTGTTTCTCTATTACATTTCACCTAAAGCTGTTACAAACGAAGGGTTCTTTGCGGGTGCTGCAATCGGAGATGCAAAACCGAACTATTTTGTACTAACCTTCAGCTTAGTGATCTCTTGGATTTTTGCTAAATCAATTACTAATGCAGCGAATCTTGGATTGAGTTTTGGGGTTGTGGGCGGACTGGCTTATGCAGCTTATTATCTTTCTTTTATTGTTGCCGGATTTGTAATCTATAAGTTGAGAGTAAAAGGAAAATTTCAGAGTATTCATCATTTCCTAAACACAAAATTCGGAAGGTCGGCTATCATTATTTTTTCTCTTTTAATAGGTATTAGACTACTGAACGAGATCTGGTCGAACTCGATGGTAATTGGAACCTACTTCGGTGAACAAGGATCGACTGGATATATACTTGCTATTATAGTTTTTACTGGTTTGACATTAGCTTATACTCTGAAAGGCGGTTTAAGCAGTTCTTTATTTTCTGATGTTATTCAAATGGGTCTCTTTGCTGTTCTGCTAATTGTTGTGTTAAGTCTTGTCTTCGGTAAACAAGGATCAATAACACCATTTGTTCAATCGGGTGAGTGGAGTTTTGCCGGGGGTCTCGATCTCT
>DSBF01000045.1 GCA_011049495.1 Ignavibacteria bacterium | reverse complement strand
ATATAAATTATAAGAAAATAGCGAAAATCACTCTGCCGGTTTTTGTCGGTGCTTTACTCGGTTATGCTTATTATTATTTTATCGGGTGTAATACCGGGAGTTGTCCGATCACAAGCAATCCTTATACGACAACGGTTTATGGTGCATTGATAGGCGCAATTTGGTCATTTCCCACAAAGAAAAAATCCCAAAAAGAAAATGGGTGAAATAACAAAAGATATCGAAATTGAAGACCTTGTTAGAATTCTTCCCAAAGCAGTAAGTTATTTAAGTGATAAAGGAATAAGATGTTTACGATGCGGTGAACCGATTTGGGGTTCGCTTGAAGAGGCAGCAAAAGAAAAAGGTTTTGATGACGAGAAAATCGAAGAGTTTGTAAAAGATCTAAACGAACTAAAAACAAATTGAATTGTGAATCCAATTTATCATTTACTATTTTTGTTCTAAAAATTGAGATAACATGAGTAAACAACCCGAAGAAAAACGAGTTTTAGGTTTAACAAAAAAGCAAAGAAGTCATCTTTATACGGCTTTATTTGTCATAGTATTTTTAGTCTTCTTTTTTGTAAATAATAGTTTTGAAGAAACTAAACCGGGTCCATATCCCCCCAACTATAAAGCAAAAATCGATCCTTCAAGCAGAGAAACCGCTCCCGACTTTCAATTGGCTTCTGTTACGGGAGAAATAATGAGTTTGTCAGATTATAAAGATAAAATTGTTATACTTGATTTTTGGGCAACATGGTGTGCGCCTTGCAGAAAAGCAATACCGGATTTGATTGAATTAAAAAATGAATATCCATCGGAAAAGTTTGAAATTATCGGTATCTCACTTGATACCGATACTAAAGATGATGTTAAACCGTTTGTTGAGCAATTCAAAATTAACTACCCTATTGTCTACGGAGAGTTTAACACTGCCAGACAATACGGTAACATCCAATCCATCCCAACTTCGTTTGTACTTGATAAAGAAGGAAGAATTTACAGTTCCTATATTGGTTATGTTAATAAGGATATTTACAAAAAAGACATTGAAAAACTATTAGAGGAGTAAATGAAAAAAGCATTAAAAGTATTTTCGTTTTTGTTATTTATTTCGGTATTTACCTTAGGATGCAATAATAATGAAGCATCAGCCGAAATGTACGGAGAAGAATTAACTCTATCCGAATTACAGGGTAAAGTTGTTTTAATAGATTTCTGGGCGACATGGTGCCCCCCCTGCCGAAAGGGTGTACCGGATTTAGTAGAACTTCAGAAAGAATATGATCAACTTGTTGTTATTGGTATTTCACTCGATGCAATTTCTCGTGGTGGAGCTACCGAGAAAGATGTTGTCCCTTTTATGAAAGAGTTTGGAATTAATTATCCCGTTGTTAAAGGTGATATGAATGTTACACAACAATACGGGGGCATTCAGTCCATTCCGACTTCCTTTGTTATAGATAGACGTGGGTTTGTTGTTTCTCGTCATATAGGTTTGGTTTCAAAAGAAGTTTACAAACAAGATATTGAAAAAGCTCTCGCGGGAAATTATAACAGGGAAGAATATATTAAAGCCCCGGATTTTTCTTTACCTACAATTAAATAATTTTAGCGTAGGGACAACTCATGAGTTGTCCCTACATGTATAAAATGAAAAAAATTTATTTACTCATAACGGCATTAACTCTTCTAATCTTATTTACCGCACAGACAAATTCAGATGATGAATTAAAAAATCATTTCCGTGAAATTTCTCTTACGTTTATGGAAGACTTAAAATCAGTACTAATGAAAAATTTATCCGAAGGCGGACCACTTCAAGCAATAACCGTCTGCTCTGATACCGCACAAGAATTAACTAATATTATCGGTGAAAAGAATAATGTAGTATTAAGACGAGTTACATTCAAACCCCGTAACCCGAAAGACACTGCTGATGCATTCGAAGCAAAAGTTCTTTCTCGCTGGCATGAGCTTATGGACGAAGGAAGTCTCGATAAAGAAACCGAGTATCTTGAAATTGTAAAAATAGAAAATGAATCTTATGCGAGATATATGAAACCGATATTCATTCAAGGACCGTGTTTAACCTGCCACGGCGGCGAAAATATGATTGGCGGTGAAGTGAAAAATTTGCTGAAGGAAATATATCCGGATGATAAAGCCACAGGTTATAAACCGGGTAATTTACGCGGGGCAATTTCCATTTCCCAAATCATTGAATAGTTTATAGACACAAAATTGTAACCGCAGACTTCACGTCTGCAGTGTTTAAATTACATTGATATAATTTCACACCACACACTTTGGTTTTTCTTTATCTTTTGCTCAAGCAATTAAAAATTACGCTAATAAATTAGTCTATTTCTCAAAAGAAGCCTAAATTTTTACTTGCTTTAATCAAAAAAAACTATTTTACACTGTAGATTTGAATTGTTTTTTAAACTGAACAAGAAAAACTTAATGAAGTTAAATTCATCCGGAAATAACAAAAAGAATTTTACTTACCGAAGTATAAAAATAACTAACAAAACTTAAAGAGAAGTTATATGCAAAGACTTAGAAAAAATTCATCACTACTAT
>DSBF01000132.1 GCA_011049495.1 Ignavibacteria bacterium | reverse complement strand
TCTATAACTGACAGGTACTTCAGTGCATTTTAACTTCTGTTTTGCCGCTTTAATCTGCATTTCTACAGTCCAGCCGAAATTGCGGTCGACCATTTTTAATTTCATAAGTGAATCATACTTGATAGCTCGAAACGGACCGAGGTCTGTAAACTTATACTTCCAGAATAACCTAATTAAAAAAGTTGAAAGCCAGTTACCAAATAAAGCTTGCGGAAGCATAGCGCCTTTTTCTCTATTACCAATCATTCTGGAACCGATAACCATATCATAATCTTCATTAATGATAGGAGCAACAACAATATTCATTTCTTCAGGGTGATCGCTATAGTCTCCGTCAAGAAAAACTACGATATCAAAATTTTTATCTCGCATGTAATCAATCCCCTTTAGACAGGCAGCTCCGTATCCTCTTTCATCTTCTGTTAGAACCGTTGCCCCATTATCTTTTGCTGCTTTTATCGTATTATCGGTCGATCCATTATCGACAACGATAATTTCATCAACAAAGTCGGGAATATCTTGAAGCACATTCGGTATTGATTCTTCTTCATTAATCGCCGGTATAATAACTACAATTCTTTTCTCTTCAATCATCTTTATTCGGTCCACATTTGGAAATCAAAAATTACTAAAACTTTCCTCTAATTCTTTCCTTTGCCGGAAGAACTTCCAGGCATGTAGTCCACCACCCGGTTAATATAGTTTCTATAAACGGTTCGGGAATTTTCTCATCCCTCATTTCCTTCGCTAATCTTAAGTGGTCATATTCGAAGGGGATATATTCGATCTTTGTACTATTTTTATTTATTTCGAGAATTGAATAACCAACATAAGTTTTGCCGTTATTTTCGGGTCTTCCGATTACACCAACATTTGCAAATAGTTTTTCATCAACTATTCGTTCCCAGTGTATTCCGGTGTGCGTACCGATTATTATATCTGCTTTAAAATCATCAAACATTTTTTTTAAGAAATGATCGGATGTTGTTGATTCCCATAAAAACTCGTTAGTTCTGCGCGGCGAACCATGGCACAAAAGAACCTTCTTGTCATAAATCTCAAACCTTATTTTCTTAGGGAGTTCCTTCAGCCATTTCTTGTTTTCATCAGAAGTATTTTTGAATGTGTAATCATAGCTGAGTTTTGCATAATAGTTATCTCGCGGATCAGTATAACCGCATTGACAATCATCCAAACCGTTGCCGACCGAGTGATCGTAATTGCCTTGAATCACTTTAATATTATTATCGTGAATAATCGGAAATACTCTATCGGGATAAGGACCGAATGCGCCGAGATCACCAAGGCAGTATATTTCATCAATACCTTTTTTCTTTGCATCTTTAACCGCGGCATCGAGCGCAATATAATTATTATAAACTCCGCCGATTAAAGCTAACTTTACGCTCATAATTCTTCCCGCGCACTTGTTGAAAAGTTAGAACAGATAGCGCCGTAGAGATAACAAGTATAACAAGCTTGATGTTTAAGCTCGTACGGCTTCATCGATTCATTTAAATCATCGCCCACTTTTGCATCTTCCGATTCAATTAAAATCGGACATACATAAACACCTTTGCTTGTAACCAGCCGACTGTTTGAACACAACAACTGTTCTTTTTCGAAACCATCCATCATTTCTTCGGTAACATATTCGTATTTATCGTAACCTTTTGTGCGGACAGCTTCTTTCCCAATTTTTAACGAAGGCAATATTTTTATCCGTGGTCTTAAATAACCGTGCGAAATAAGAAGATCACGAAAACCATTCATCACTTTTTCATCTTCAAAATCTTTCCAAGTTTTTGTTACAGTTATAATAGGTAGAAAACCATTTTGGTAAAGCCGTTCAACACCCAGCATTGTTTTTTTGAATACTCCTTTGCCACGGATATCATCATTCATCTGCTCTGTATAACCATCTAGACTCACCCTCATTTCTAATGAAAATATTGTGTCACTTTCAATCTCGGCTAATTGTTTTGCTTTCTCTTCAGTAATTAACATACCGTTGGTTAAGACTGTTACCGGACCGTATTCCAAAGTCTTTTCAATAATTTGAATCATTTCTTTGTTTGCAAAAGGTTCTCCACCGGTGAAATAATATTCTTTAACTCCGAGTTCGATGGATTCTTCCAAATACTTTGTACTTTCTTCTAATGAAAGAAATCCGAAATTTCTATTTGTCGGACTCGAATTATTAAAGCAATGTTTGCAAGCGATATTGCAAATTGTTCCGCTTACTTGAAACCAGAGATTATCGAGTGAGTCTATTTTAAGTTTAGGATGTACCAAATTCATAACTGTTTTTTCATTTTAAATTGATTAAAAATTACAGGCAAAAAGTAGAGTATAAGAATTAATATTGACGCGTAAAAATTCACCGTAAGCAAACCGGCATATTTCCCCTCGGTTAAATTATAATTTTCGGGGAACCAACCGAATACAATTATCAATCCCGCAATTAATCCGACAGCTACTGCCAGATAAAATGAAATTTTGGGCGCCGGAATTTTCCAAAATATGAAAACGGGAGCCAACCCCAAAACCATCGTTCCGCTTATTGTAGTTGC
>DSBF01000001.1 GCA_011049495.1 Ignavibacteria bacterium | reverse complement strand
TTTAAAAATGCAGGTTTCTATCGAACGGTCAGAAAGAATAATCAGCCAAATAATAATTTTAAAATCGAAGTCATTCAGGGCGGATTGTTTTCGGATGAAGAAATTAAAAAGCACCCGGGAATCAGACACGAAACTACACAGGAAACCGGAATAAAACATTTGGACGGTACCATCTCCATGGCCAGAAATGAGCCAGGCACAGCTTCCACCGAGTTTTTTATATGCATTGGCAACCAACCCGAACTTGATTTTGGGGGCAAACGAAATGCTGACGGACAAGGATTCGCAGCCTTTGGAAAAGTTATAAAGGGAATGGATGTGGTTCGGAAAATTCAGCAATTACCAGATGAAAACCAGTATTTAAAGGAACCGGTCAGGATAATTTCTATGAATATTCGCTAAGGTATCGGTAATCTTTCACAATTCACCAATGATCTGCCGGCTGGTGGAAAGCAGGTGAGAACCAGCTACTATATTTTATGCAGCAGATTGCTGGCTTTTTTGTTATGGATTCTATAAATTGCTCTCCGTTAAAATTTTAATCTTTTCCAAAACAATAAAAATGTTACTCAACTCAAAAACTTTCGCAGCAATAGCAGGCAAACCGCCCAAAATACCAAAACCTGAATATCCAACAAATAGTGTTCAGTGGATTCGGAAAATATGGACAGATAAACAAGGCCAATGTTAAAAAAGACTCACAACTTGATTTGAGCTAAATTTATTTTAGTAGTATCTTTGAATTTATGAAAGTTTACACAGAATTATATTACGGGGATTGTAAGGAAGAATTAAAAAAACTTCCTGAAAATAGTGTTGATTTGATATTCACATCACCTCCTTACGCAGACCAAAGAAAAAATACTTATGGAGGAATACATCCAAATAAATATGTTGACTGGTTTCTTCCAATTGGACAAGAACTTTTACGAGTTTTAAAACCAACCGGGACTTTTATCTTAAACATTAAAGAAAGAGTTGTCAATGGTGAAAGAAGCACCTATGTAATGGAACTTATTCTTGAAATGAGAAAACTTGGTTGGTTATGGACAGAGGAATATATCTGGCATAAGAAAAATAGTTATCCAGGAAAATGGCCAAACCGTTTCAGAGATTCATGGGAAAGATTAATTCAATTTAACAAGGAAAAAAAGTTTAACATGTATCAGGAAGAGGTTATGGTTCCAATGGGAGATTGGAAAAATAACAGATTAAGAAAACTAAGCGATACTGATAAACGAAGAGATGAATCAAAAGTTGGCAGCGGTTTTGGAAAAAATATTTCAAACTGGCTGGAAAGAGAAATGGCATATCCAACCAATGTTTTACATTTAGCAACCGAATGTAATAACAAAAATCACAGTGCTGCTTTTCCTGAAGCACTCCCGGAATGGTTTATAAAGTTATTTACAAAAGAAGGAGACATTGTGCTTGACCCATTTATGGGTTCGGGAACCACAAATTTTGTTGCCAATAGAATGAAAAGAAATTCAATTGGCATTGAATTAGTTCAGGAATATTATGAAATGGTAAAAGAAAAATTACAACCTGTTGAATATTATTTATTTGAACCAAAAACTAATTATGAACAAACTGAATCTGAAAGACGTATCTCAGTACGTTGAAGAAAATATTGGCACATTCCATCAAAAAAGAATTTCGAGCCTTGATACATTAAAATTGTCTGAAGTTTTAAGAAGAAAGAATCCTTATTTGTTTAAAGCAAAATACGTATTGACTGCTGAACAAATAATTAAAGCACTTGTAGATGCACATATTTCTTCTAAGGAAGAAACATTATTTGGTGATTGGCTTGAAGGATTAGCAATCTTTATAAATCAAAAAGTATTCAAAGGAAGGAAATCAGGTATTTCTGGTATTGACCTTGAATTTGATGACAATAATATAAGATATATCATTTCCATTAAATCAGGTCCCAATTGGGGTAATGATAGCCAGATAAAAAAAATGATAGATAATTTTAACACAGCACGAAAGATACTCAGAACAACTGGTTCTAAAACAAATGTCATTGCAATTAATGGTTGTTGTTATGGTCGTTCCCAAGAAAGATATCAATACAAGCCTAAAGGAGATTACTATAAATACTGTGGTCAAACATTTTGGGAATTTATTTCAGGAAACCCTGATTTATACACGGAAATTATTGGCCCTTTAGGTTATAAGGCAAAAGAAAATAATGATGATTATTTGGTTTCTTATTCTCAAATGATTAATAAGTTTACGAGAGAATTTGGAAATGCTATTTGTGATAAAAACGGTGCAATAGATTGGGAAAAATTGGTAAAATTTAACTCGACCTCCGAGCCAATAAATTGGAAATTAATTTAAACACAGGCCTTAACTTTGTGCAAATTTCAGCCCGGCTTTGGCGGTAAATTTATGTATTTTATAAGTATCCGCCCGGGCACGGGCATCTTTCACAGTTCCGTAAAACTCCCCACCTTGCCGGGCAAAAACAGATATGACATTACAAGAGAAAAGAACATCGATGTTTAAGCTGGTTGAATCCTGGAAGCAATCAGGCCTTACACAAATTGAATTTGCCCGTGAC
>DSBF01000202.1 GCA_011049495.1 Ignavibacteria bacterium | reverse complement strand
TTCTCCTGTTTTTCATGTCGTCTGTTGACGGGTTCCATGTCTCGCTCCTCCATCTTGGTTGTGGAGGAATAATATAGGAAATTATACGGCGCGCCGAAAGGTGTGGTTCACGGTAGGGATACAGATTTCAATTCATGTTCAAAGTTAGTTAGTAATCCTCGAAATTGTTTTTGAATTTCTTCAGTATTCATAATATTACTATTACTCCATTTCTTCTATGAAATTAACTAATTTTTTTTGGAGAGCTTCAATCCTCTTTATCTCACACGTCCATATAATTAACACGCCCCACCCTAATTTTTCTAATTTTTTTAGAATTTGTTCATCTCTTGTGATATTCTCATCTAATTTTTTTTCCCAAAATTTACTATTTGTTGATGGACGCTTGGCCCTTGGGCAATTCTTATGGCCATGCCAAAAGCAGCCATGAATAAAAATAATTTTTTTATATTTAGGCAATATTATATCAGGCTTACCAGGTAAATCGTTTCGATACAGACTAAACCGATAACCCATTTTATGAAGTGTGGATCGAACAATGAGCTCTGGTTTGGTGTTGCTGCCGCTTACATGCGACATTATTTCACTTCGTTTCCTTTTGGAAAAAATATCCATTATTTTTGGAATTTTTGATCAAGTAAGATCCTAACAACATCTGCTACACGTGCGGCAAGAAGTGGTGGTACTGCATTACCGATCTGTTTTGCAATTTCAATTTTTGAACCAGTAAACTGAAAACTATCAGGAAAACTTTGGAACCTTGCGGCTTCTCTATGAGTTATCGGTCGGTGCTGTTCAGGATGGAGGTATCGGCCTTTTTCAGGTTTGAAAAATTCGGTACGTATTGTAACAGAAGGTTTGTCCCACCATAATCTTCCGAATAAATCCGTACCACCAGTCTTTTTTTTAATCCAACATTGTGGTGTTAATTCTGGGGCACCCTTCTGTAGATCAAAACGGTTCATTCCCTCTTTAGGTATTGCTCTATATCTCTTTTTACTAAGTTCAGTTGGATTCCTGCCAAAATGTAGATCTAGTGGGGGAGCAACGTCGCGAATTTCCGTACCTATGGGGTTTGGTAAATCACTTATTACATCCCTAACAGTTTGCCATCTTACGGGTTTTCTTAAAAATTCTTCTTTGTTAAACTGAAATGATTGTTGTTTTCCATTTCCGTTGGGGTTAAAATGTGTTTTCCTAGGCGGGAATAACAGCGATGGATCTGCAAATTTACAACCAATAATAAATGCTCGAGTTCTTGTCTGAGGCACACCATAATTTGCCGCTATTAATTTATCTTGCCAAACTTTAAAACCAAGTGCTTCTGCAGCACCGACAATTTCTCCGTGTTCGAATGTTCCCAATAATTGCGGCACATTCTCCATAACGAATATTGAGGCATCGGATCTTTCGACTACTTCAAAAAATGGTCGCCACAATTCCTTACGAGGGTCATTTTCACGATTTTTATTTAATAAGCTGAATCCTTGGCATGGTGGTCCACCTATTACAACATGCGCTTTAGGAATTATGTTATCCTTCTTTTTTAATAATTCCACAATATCTCCACCGATGCAGTTTGGCCCAAAATTTTTATTATAGGTATTAACACAATATTTATTAAAATCATTTGCCCATACATGTTGAAAAGGCTGATTAAAAACCTCTGAAAAGCCTAGGGACATGCCACCTGCACCAGAAAATAAATCGATCAACTTATAACGTTCTTCCCTTTTTGGCAGTTTTCCTTTACAACGTTTGTTATATTCAATCTCATCTTCTTTAAGAAGTTTCGCCTTATTGATAGTTGATAAATTTTTATATTTGATCATAAATTAAGAACCTCAAATTCGGTCTAACGTTTGTGTCACTAAAATATACTGTATTCAAGGCATTTATCAACACACTTTTTGGAAAATTGTTTCACAGTTATCGAAAAATAAAAGTAATTCTTTTCTTAAAAATTCTCTTCGTAAACATTAAACAGTAACTTAGGTGCCCAAAGTGCAAAAAACATAGACTGCAATTGAAATTAGTCCTATTGCGGTTAAAATCACACAAATATTATAAACTCGAGTCCTGTATTTGAGAATTTTAATTAATTCAGTATTTGATTTCGACCAGTGAAGCCAAACGACTGACAAAGATAAAAAGCTTATTACTAGAAATATTGTAAAAATAGTACTCAGCAACCATAGTAAATTATTGGAAATTATATCTGATGCTAAGGATACCGTTCCAATCATCAATACAATACCTGAGAGTTGTAGCAGTGTTGCACATTTTGTGTCAACAACGTTCAGATGATAATATAGTTCTTCGTGCTTCAAATTATTATATGGATATTTTCCCATAATAGCTCCTTTGGAATCGTATCTGCCTAACCCGCTTCACCCGCTCGCGTAGCGCAGTGAAGCGAAGCGGAACGGAGCGAAGCGAGTCGGGTGCAAGCGGGTGTTGGACTAAGCCCTCCCTCTGGTCGGGCAGATTTATATAAACACTTGCATTTTTTTCTCAGTCACCGTAGACTTCATATTACCAATATTCACCATTTACGGGAGGTCCACGATGACTGACT
>DSBF01000348.1 GCA_011049495.1 Ignavibacteria bacterium | reverse complement strand
GTGTAAGTCGGCAATTTGTTTAAATCTCCCGATTGCTTTAACTGCTCTTTCAATTGCATCATTAGATAATCTTTTAATGTCACCGGAGAATCCTTCCCCCAAACGAATAACTTCTTTTTCACGATCAATAATTTCAAAGTTGCCGTGTTCCAAAACTTTAACAACTATCAAGTGAACTGAATTTGTTCCGATATCAATTGCTGCAAGATTTGTATTAGTTAGCATCATTGTTATCCTTAATATTGTTATTACCTAATATCAACTTGCATAAATCAAACACATCGCTTACGGTTACGTCATCAATTAAATCTGATTTACGAATGAAAAATTTATTTGCACCAAGCGGTGCCCAATTGAAAGGATTTGTTGGACCAAAAATGGAAATCTGCGGAGTTTCAGTTGCACCCGCAACATGCATAACACCCGTATCGTTTGTAATAAACAAATCCGAAATTGAAATTAAAGCCGCAACTTCCGGTATTGTTTTATTTATAAAGTAACCGACTTCAATCGGGAGTTTATCTTTAACATAATTTATTTCTTCGTTATCACTTTTACTGCCGGTTATGTAAAATACCGAATTGTAATTTTCATTCAACTTCTCAATAATTTTTATAAATTTTTCTAACGACCATCTGTTAGGTGGTTTACCTGCGCCGATGTGAAAACCAATCATATTTTTATTTTTATCATTTCCAATCTTGGATGCAAAATCATTTGCTGTTTGTAAATCATTTTCATCAAAGCTGATGCAGCTGCGGAATATTCTCGTATTGATTCCCAAAGGACGCAAAATTTCCAGACCAAAATCCGAAATATGTGTATCGGGATATTTTCTCCAATTAAGCGAAACACGTTTATGAAACAATCTACCTAAATTATTTATTTTCTCATCTAATGAAGCGGGACCGACACGATAATCACTCTTTGCAAGTCTGCCCAACAAACAACTTGTCTTTGAAATTGATACCGTTGCCGGCACTACAACCAAATCATATTGTTTCCTTAATAAAGAAATCAAACTAAATAAATATGACGGCAAGAGAAGTTTCTTTTGATTAAAGACAAAAAGTTTATCGATAAATTTATTTTTTGTAACCGCATAATAATTCTGTGTACTTACAATAACAGTTAAATGAGAATTAGGATGAGTTTCTTTTACAGCACGAAACAACGAAACACTTGCAAGCAAATCGCCAAATTGATTATGCTGTCTAACTATTAAAATATTTTGTGGAGTTTTTGAATCTTCAAAAGATTTTTCTTCGACCGCGAAGAATCTTAAGATTAGTTTTGTTATTAGATTCGAAGAGTTTTTATTTGCAGACATTAATTTTGCGAGTTATCTTTTTCTTGATCTTTTATTTCTTCAAAATCTGCTTCGATAATATCTTTCTTATCAATTTTCGATTTTTTCTGTTTTGGTTCATGCATAGAAGACTGCCTCGAAGAAGAACTAAAGATACGGTACAATGTTCTTGCTAATCTTATAATCACATAAACAAATAAAGCCAAAATAATAATTCGTATCAGACTCATCTCTTAACCTCGTATTTCGGGATTGAAGTATTCAATAAATCCCCTATCTTCTCTAAAAATTTGGTTATACAATTCATCAAAATCTTTTTGACGATTAATGAAATCAATTTCGGTTGAGTTAACAATTAACAAAGGAGTGTTGTTATACTTAAAGAAAAAATTATTGTATGCTTCGCTCAATTCGGATATATAACCCCTTGTTAAGTTACGTTCGATTTTTCTCCCGCGTCTTTTGATATTGTGCATCAATCTGTCGGTTGAAGACTGAAGAAAAATAACAAGATCGGGTTTGCGTAGACTTCTTTGAAGCAGCGGGAATAAATTTTCGTATAGTTTTAATTCTTCCCCTTCCAAGTTTAGATAAGCAAATATCTGGTCTTTATCAAAAATGTAATCAGAAACAATATACTTTGCGAACAGATCTTCCTGACCCAATTGTTCTTGTTGTTTGTAACGGTTAATTAAAAAGAACATCTGGGTTTGAAATGCGAATCGTTTTCTATCATCGTAAAATTTTTCTAAGAAAGGGTTGGTTTCAAATTCTTCTAAAATCAAATTGGCATCAAGCCGTTCGGAAAGTTTTTTTGCGAGGGATGTTTTCCCGGCTCCGATAACCCCCTCAATCGCAATGTACCTGATTTCCTTCAAATTGATTCTCGCTTATTTAAAATTGAATTCCAATTTACGAATAATATTGCTTTCTAATTTCTCTTTACTCAATTGACAAATTTTTTTCTTTACAACCGGGTGAACAAAATCGGGAGCAATTTCACATAACGGAACTAATACAAAATCTCTATTCAATACATCGCTATGCGGAATCGTCAACTTATCATCGGTGTAAACAACGTCATTAAAAAAAAGAATATCTATATCAACTTCGCGGGGACCCCACTTATGGCGGGTTTTTCTTCCGATCTTCTGTTCGGTTTGTTTTGTCAATTTCAGTAATTCAAATAAATTTAACGAAGTTGAAATCTCCACTGCACAATTTAAGAAATAATTTTGTTCCTTGTAACCATAAGGTTTTGATTCATAAAT
>DSBF01000551.1 GCA_011049495.1 Ignavibacteria bacterium | reverse complement strand
GAATAAGGATTAGCTCATCGGCATTAAAATTTGGATTTCGCTTATTTTCTTCTGTCTTAGCACAATTGCTTATACACAAAACGGAGCCAAACAATAAGATGAAAAAGGTGTTTTTTAGCGTTTTCATAGTTAAATCTTGTTAAAGGATATGACAAAAATAATAAAATTTTAATTATTTACATGCTGAATTCAAGTCACAAATGCAACTTTTTGATTAGACAAATTTAGAGATAAAAATTCAATTGGCGATAAAAATCCCAATTTTTTTCTAGGTCTGTTATTTAACTTGTATTGAACATATTTAACGTCTTGGTTAGTAATGCTTTCGAAAGATGTTTTTTTAGGAAAATACTGCCTTACAAGTCCATTCAAGTTCTCGTTAGCACCTCTTTCCCATGAATGATAGGGTTTAGCGAAAAAGAAATCAATATCAATAGCTTTTGCTATTTTTTCATGTTCTGCAAATTCTTTCCCATTATCAGCAGTAATTGTATGTATCCAATGTGCATTTCCCCTAAGGGTTTCCGCAACCTTGATTGCTAGTTCTTGGGCATTCTTTCCTTTCAGCTTTTCCATCCAAATAAAACTACTCACTCTATCGTTAATAGTCAGTATAGCCCCTTTGTGGTTTTTACCAATAACCGTGTCAATCTCAAGGTCTCCAAGTCGAGTTTTTTTATTTACAATCTCAGGGCGTTGAGAAATGTCAACTCTGCCTTTAATTATTCCTCTGCTATCTTTAGCTGTTCCCCTTTTCCTGTATTTTCTGCCTTTTCTTCTAAGATGAAGATATAAAAGACCTTTTTCTTTTTTGTCATTCCATACATATTGGTAAATACGCTCATGACTTACACATGGTAAACCTTCTAGTTTCGATCGTCCTACAATTTGTTCAGGACTGAAATCTTCTTTTAGCCAGTTTTCTACATGTGTTTTAATCTCATTTGTAAAATATTTTCTTTTAGGCTTCTCTTTTTGCCTTTTCTCATACTTCTTTTGTGCTAAATTAGCTTTGTATTCATTATTCCTTTTATCGCAATTGCGTTTCAACTCTCGACTTACAACTGATTTATCTTTTCCTATTACTTGAGCTATATCTGTTTGTTTATAGCCTTGTCGTTTCATTTCTGAAATTGTGTATCTTTGTTCTCTGGTTAAATGTTTCATTTTGCAACGTTTTTTTGACGAGGATGCTGTAAAATTAAACTTTATCCTTCAAGACGAAGGGAAAGATGTATTTCTTTCTCTTTTGTCTTGAAAAATATGTAATCTTATTTCCTCGGTAAAAGTTGCATTAATTACTTGAATTTAGAAATTATTTAGTAGTATTATTTGGATTATTCTGTCGTCTTTTATACACAAAGCTTACCCTATTCTCCTCAACATTCTTTACTTTTCCTATAACTGCGGTTTGGGTATAAAATTGCTTTAGTTCGTTTACGACTTGTTCAGCTGTGTCTTCTTTGCAACACATAAGCAGTCCACCTGATGTTTGAGCATCGAGTGTAATTATTTTGTGATTATAGTTTAAAGTTTTATCGTATTTGATTTCGTTTTCAGTATATTCAAGATTTCTGAAACATGCACCTGGAATGCAAGCCATATCTATTAGTTTCATAACGCCATCAAAAACCGGAATTTTTTCAGCCTCAATCTCGAGGCTTACTCCGGATGCCTTTGCAAGTTTTAGCGCGTGTCCTGCCAGACCGAATCCTGTTATATCTGTGGCACATTTGACATTGTATTTTTGCATTATTGCTGCTCCTTCAGCATTTAGTTGTTTCATACTTTCAAGTACTATGCGGTAATCTTGCTCACTTATTTCGCCAATTTTATGTCCACTCATTATTATACCGCTGCCCAATGCTTTTGTAAGTATAAGTATTTCACCGGGTTTTGCTGCTGCATTTGTAATGATTCTGTCCGGATGTACGGTTCCGGTAACTGCCATTCCGTACTTTGGGATTTTATCAACAATTGTATGTCCGCCAAGCATTACACCACCTGCTTCTTTAAGCTTTTCTATCCCACCGCGTAGTGTCTCGTGCAGAATTTTTAGATCAAGCTCGGGTGGAAAAGCAGCAATGTTGAGTGCTGTAAGAACCTTTCCTCCCATGGCATAGATATCACTGAGAGCATTTGCGGCAGCAATCTGTCCAAACTCATAGGGGTCGGAGCACACCGGAGTGAAAAAGTCTGTAGTTTGAATAATTGCAAGCTCATCATTGATTTTAAATGCACCTGCATCATCATAAGTGTCTATACCAACCAAAAGCTTAGGATGTGGAGTAGAGGGGAGGTCGCTCAATGCTCGGCTTAGTTCCTTTGCAGGTAGTTTTGCCGAACATCCGCCACTTTCTGCAGTATTTAATAAGTCAAATTCTTTCATTATTCATAAATTTCAAAATTTATATTATGGCTTATTAACAAATCCGTAAATTCGGTAATATTAGGTTCTCTGTCTTTTAAACGAATTGACATCCCACATTCTGACGACAAATGTTTAGGAGTAGGAATAATATCAAAACTTAATCCGGCCTGAAGAAAAATCTTTTCAGCTTTCATAACGAAATGTATGGAT
>DSBF01000214.1 GCA_011049495.1 Ignavibacteria bacterium | reverse complement strand
ATGTTATAATCCGATTATTAAAAAGATTTATGAGTTGGAAAAACGTTCTCCGAATTTTAAAGACAGGTAATAATTGACTATTTACTATTGACAATTTTTTATTGAGGTAACATGAAAATCTATTTAAGAATTATTTTAATTGTTCTAACCGGAATATTCCTTTTATCATGCGGCGAAACGGATTTACCCGAAGCTGATTTAATTATAAAAAACGGTCAAGTCGCTACTGTCGATTCACTGAATACAACAACCGAAGCCGTAGCAGTAAAAAACGGATTAATATTAGCCGTCGGTTCCAACAATGAAATATTAAAATATCGCGGCGACTCAACAAAAATAATAGATGCAAAAGGGAATTTTGTTATACCGGGATTTATTGACAGTCATGCACATTTCCTTGGTCTTGGTAAATCAAAATTAATACTTGACCTAATGAGTGTTAATAATTATGATGAAGTAGTTGCAATAGTTGCACAAGCTGCCGAAAACGCTCTCCCCGGTGAATGGATTGTCGGTCGTGGCTGGCATCAAGAAAAATGGGATCCTGTTCCAAAGAATAATGTTAACGGGTATCCGTACCATGATCAACTAAGCGATGCTTCACCGCTTAATCCTGTTTATTTAACTCATGCAAGCGGGCATGCTCTTCTTGCAAACGCAAAAGCAATGGAATTAGCCGGCGTAACTTCCGAAACTCAAAATCCAAGAGGTGGAAATATTGTTAAAGATGCTCAAGGTAAGTTAACCGGTGTATTTGAAGAGAATGCCGAAGATTTGATTTTGAAAGTCTACCAGGATTACAGGAATACTCTTACGGAAGAACAAATTTTACAAGAAAAAATTCATGCATATGAACTTGCTGCTGAAGAATGCTTATCAAACGGTATCACATCGTTTCATGATGCAGGCTCTTCCTTTGAAGAAATTGATTTGCTCAAAAGTTTGATTGATGATGACAAGATACCTGTAAGGCTTAATGTTATGATATATGCCGATAACAACGAATTAAAAGAGAAAGCAAAAGACTATAGAATTGTCGGATACGGTAATAATCGTTTAACAGTTCGATCAGTTAAAAAATATATTGACGGTGCACTTGGTTCACGTGGTGCATGGCTTCTTTCTCCCTACGATGACGACACGACAAATTATGGTCTAAATGTAACTCCCTTAAAAGAATTAAAAGAAACATCCGAAATCTGTTTGGAAAATAATTTACAAATGAATACTCATGCAATTGGAGATAGAGGAAATAGAGAAATTTTAAAAATCTATGAATCCGCCTATGCAAAAAATGACAACAAAGATTTAAGATGGAGAATTGAGCACGCGCAGCATCTTTCAAACAACGATATTAAAAAATTTGGCGAGCTTGGAGTAATTGCTGCTATGCAAGGTATTCACTGTACTTCTGATGCAGTGTTTGTAAGTAGAAGACTCGGAGGTTACCGCGCTAAAGAAGGCGCTTATGTTTGGCGGAAATTAATAGATGCCGGTACGATAATTTGTAACGGGACTGATGCCCCTGTAGAAAACGTAAGCCCGATTGCAAGCTTTTATGCTTCCGTAACAAGAATGCTCTCCGACGGGACCACCTTTTATGCAGAACAAAAAATGACGCGTGAAGAAGCTCTGCGTTCATATACTATTAACGGTGCTTATGCTTCGTTTGAAGAAAATATAAAAGGTAGTCTAACTCCTGGAAAACTTGCGGACATAGTGATTCTATCAAACAATTTATTGACATGTGAAGACCCTGAAATATTAGGAACACAGGTTGTTTATACTATTGTTGGAGGTGAAGTGGTATTTGAATCTGAAATGTAAATTAACTTTAGATGACTTCGATATAATAGAATTAAACGAAGCATTTGCTTCACAGAGTTTAGCTGTTTTAAGAGAACTCGGGTTAAAGGAAGGCGATCCGCGTGTTAATCCAACGGTAAGTATTCTTTAGTCGGAATGAATGCTGTTATAATGGATAATGTTGAAGTTGGTGATGAATGTATAATTGGCGCATTATGGTTTGTGCCTGAGGGAATGAAAATTCCTAAAAGAAAAGTTGTTGTCGGTAACCCGGCAAAAATTGTTAAGGATGTTACAGATGATATGGCAAAATGGAAAACCGAAGGAACAAAAATATATCAAGCCTTACCCAAACAACTTCATGAAACATTAAAAGAATGTGACCCTCTACGTGAAATTCCCGGGGATATGCCGGAATATAAAATTGATTATAGAACCTGGGGAGATACTAAATATTTTTTGTGAATTTCATATCTTTCGGTAATTAATACTTACTTACAGAGTACTGTGGATTGACAACATCCATAAATAATTTTTTTGATAACTTTTCATCTATTATACCGGCTCATATAAAATTTTTATTATCCGTCTATGGAACCGGTATTTTATTTTTTACTCTATTTAGAATTATTCTGCTTATGGTAAATTGGCAGTATGCCGAAGAACTTCCTGTTGATTCAAGAATTTCGCTTTTGTTAACTTCATTTTGGTACGGCTTCCGGTTTGACTCGGTGATTTCAGGTTATATACTAATTCTTCCGTTTATTATTTTGTCGATT
>DSBF01000511.1 GCA_011049495.1 Ignavibacteria bacterium | reverse complement strand
CATTAAAATCATAAACATTAAATCTTAATAGTTTTAAACCACAAACCAATAAATAGACCATATCTCTTTCATCATCAATTTGCGCATGTATTCCATATAATTCTTCACTATTGGAACTACCAAAAGGCGTAAGTTTTTTAATGAATTTTCCTTTTCGTGTATAAAGTAATGCAGGGGTTAACCGTGGCATTACTACAATATATTTGTCAGATACGACTACTCGCTCAATCTGATAATCTTCAACTTTTAAAACCGAATCATTCTTTAATATTACAACCTCACTGTATTCAGCGATATCACTTAAATTGAGGTTGAAAGTTTCTTTAATTTTATCGATATTGCAAGAAATAAAATCTTGCCCGTTAATTTTGGATGTTTTTACCGCTGAATTGTTGTAACAAGCGCTTATACAAACGATTATTAACGAAAGAAATATTAATTTATTCAGCTGTTCCATGATAATTGTTAGTAGCAAACCCCGTCACACGGCATAGACCATATCCATCCGCAATTTGAGGAGTTTGCAGAACATCCCAAAGAGCGGCAATCTGCAGTGCCGCAAAAATCGGCCGATACGTTGCAATCGCAACTCCCTTCTGAATTCGTTACAACAGCAGTATTCAATGACTTTAGCGCCGAAAATTCGGTTTCAAACTGAGATTGATTTGTATAAAGCCTGTAAACCATAAATGCAATGTATTGCTCCGGCCACCCCAAATCTTCTGTAGCATAGCTTATCCAGCGAGAGGCAAACTGCGAACGTGCCTCTATATTATGCTGAATGTTTTCATCCAAAAAATAATCTTCTCCTATATGATTGATTAGGTTCTGAATGTGTCCGGTTTCGGCTTTAGTGAGATTTCCATTAATGAGAATAAACCGGAGTTTATCGATCCAGGCATTCCTCTTTTTCCGGTAATCCCAACTGTTAAATACAGCCCTTTGCAGTTCCGGCTCGTAGGATGTCAGTTCATCAACGGTAATTTGGGATAATTCTTCCTGGTTTTCTGAAACAAACGCGTTAATGACCGGGTCGCAGGAAAATTCGAGTTCAGATTTTTGGCAGGAAAACAAAAGGGCAGCGAGCAGGAAGATAAAACAGAACTTTTTCATGATTTAAGGCTTTATATATTTCTATGCAATATAAAAACTTTAAATCTATAGTTCAAAATTTTTTTATTGGAATTTTACTTTTTTATAATATTTAAAATAAATAAAAACAAACCCGATGCTGATCAACAAAGGGAAACTAAAATCAAAATTCAAATAAAGATGATGAAGATGGCTTCTAAGGGAAAAATTATCACCCATCATTCCTTTTGCTACAGGAAATAAACTGGTATCGGCAATAGCCAGGGTAACTGCAGTAGCTAGAAAAATGATAGTATGTTTGGGCCTCATTTTAATATTTTCAATAAAGGTGACCGTTTTTTTCTCTAGAAAGAAGATGCTAGCAAAAAACAGAACAAACCCGAAATGAAAGGTTATCAGATACCTGGAAACCCAATCTGCGGCTATGTACCCATCAACATCTTTGAGCAGCAATGTTATAAACAGTAGCTTCGAAGTTGTCAATATAAAATAATAACACATAAAATAGGCCAATACACCTGCCAGAATAATCAGTGATCTGCGCATTTGGATAACCGGGTTGTTTTCCTGCCGGTACTCTTCGCCCCAATCCATGCTCTTACCCAGTCGTTTCGAAGCCACCCAAAAAGCTTCTTCCTCATCCAACCCTGCTGCTTTCAGGTCGTCGATTAAATCCAGCAAATGACTTTTTAACTCTTCTGCATCAGCTTCTGTAACAGCCGGTTCAGACTGAATCTTTACCATCCAGCCAGTTATATGCCTTTGAAGATTGAATCCGGTACTGCTTTCCATAGTTGGGTGTATTTTGTTTCAACAATTTCAAACTATACACCAAATTTAAAAAGAATAACTATTCAACCTCCAAAATTCATTTCCTATTTTCAGTATTCGCCTGCCAGCTCCCCGAACTCTTCGAACTCCTCACAAATAACGTCGAACCGCTTTCGAACAATTACCAAACAACTTTCAAACATTCGAACCCTCAAACATATCAAAACCTATGTCGCTGGTTTCAAGAGAGTTGCAAATACAGTCTGGATTAGCCCCCATTCCTGTATATTCTGTTCAAGTTGTTTTTCGCCGTCCGCTAAAAGGGTGTAATACCTCCTGGGCCGCTGGCCTGCCTGTACTTTCCAGTAGGATTTTATCATCCCGCCGTTTTCCAGTTTTTTCAGCACTGGATAAATACTCGCTTCCTTCCAGGTAATGCCACCGTTGGTCAATTCTTTTACGCGCTGCACAATTTCATAACCGTAACTGTCGCCATTTCGCAAAACCGACAAGATTATAGGGATGGCAGATGCCCCCATCAGTTCTCTCGATATACTTTTCATCTTGTTTTATATTTATCTTACAAATATATGAAAATATATTTTAATCTTCGTGGAAGAGATTATTTATAACAAAAAAAAGTTTCTCCTTTCGGAACAGTTGAACGGGAACCGATTTAGATAATTTTCAAAACAACAAAAAAACGCAGTAAATCATAGACCTACTG
>DSBF01000540.1 GCA_011049495.1 Ignavibacteria bacterium | reverse complement strand
GCATAATCCATTAACTCATTACCGGAATAAAATTTATAAACACCTAATTGAACTGTTTTATTGTAAGTGAAATAATTGTGATTACCAAGCTCCTCAATATTTACAAACTCTTCGCTGTTATCCGGTTTAACAATTTTTAACTGCGGCAGTTTTAAGTCGACCGTTTTTATATCAATTGATTCACCTGCAACAATATTTTTACCGCTTTGTTTTTGTATTGATTGATAAAGAACCGATTTATTTATCAAAGGTGCAAAAAGTGATTTGACTGGAAAATTATTCCAACCTAAAACCGGTGCCGAATTGAAAACAAGCAGTCTTCCGTTCTCTTTTATAAATTCACAGAAGAAAAGAGAGTTATCACTTAAACTTATAACCGGTCTAAGATTTTGCTGCGGCATTATTTTTAAATACGCATAAACTTCGGGTGATTCAACTTTTGTATCTTTTCTATCTTCAAACAGATTTTCAAATATCGGATGTTCGTATTCAACTACATTAAAATAAGATATCGATTCGGTTGAATTTGGTTCTCCGATTAAAGATATATTTGTTCTGACACCTAAACCTGCTAAGAAAGATTGAAAATCAGCCGCTTCACTTTGTTTACCGGGGAATAATATTACTCTTCCACCTTGTTCAATATAATTATTAAGTTCTTTTGTACTACTGATATTTTTTGAACCAATAATGATTATTACATCATAATTATTGTTGAGATTGTAACTTAGTTCGGAAGTATTAATTTCTTTAATGTTAGCCACAGTCTGTTCCGATGCAGATGCGAGAGCAATTTTTACAAACCGGTTATCATTTCTGTTATCCGAAGCAAGCAAGACATTTATTTTTTCCGGGACTAAGAATGCCGCAAATCTTTTATTATCTTGAATTATATCATCCTGCTCGATTTCCACATAAGCCTCCACCAAGCCGCTATTATTTAAAGTTGTTTCGAACAAAATTGATTTACTTTCATTTTCTTGTAAGTCGAAACTTTGTTGAGCACAACGTGTTCCATTCAAGAATAGTGATGCAACTCCGTTTGTAACCGAAGAGCCCTTTGTATTTTTTATTTGAGTAGTAAAAGAAATTGATTTCCCATTTTCCAACAACTGGTTGTTCAATTGAAAATCGGTCACTACACGGTTGGAAAATTCATCGTCTCCGAAGTTGAACAAATATAGTTTTGTATTTTCATCAAAAGATAAATTCTGCTTGGTTATTTTTTCCGCTAATGTTTGGTCCGAAAAATCCGATAGAACAAACAGTTCTTTATTAAAATTCTTCGAAGAATTGAGTAACTCATTTGCAGTTAGAAGAGCTTCGTTAAACCTCTGCTTTTTTACCGAGACATTTGCATTCGCAAGTTCTCTTTCAATTTCGTTTAAATTGCTTGTAAATTTTTTATTGTTTCGTTCAGTTGAAAATAATACAACGGCTTCATCTCCAAACTGCAGATCATTCAAAATATTTTTTACAATTTCTTTAGCAAAGTTGAAATGAGAACCGTTGCTTTTGACAACGGACATACTGAATGAATCGTCTATAATAAATACGGTAGATGATTTTGCTGCCGAAGTGCCAGCGATTGTAAATGTTTCTAATGTTGGTCTTGCAAAAGCAGATACTATCAAGATTATTAAAAGAATTCTTAATGCAAGCAAAAGCCATTGCTTGAATTTCAATTTGCGAATTTTTGTTTTCTGTAACTCTTTTAAAAATGACAACGTGCTGAATTCAATTCTTTTCAGCTTTTGTAAATTCAAGAAATGAAGAAGTACCGGGATAGCTGCGGCGATTAGTCCGAATAAAATAGCGGGATTAAGAAAAACCATTTATAATTTTCTATTGATTATTGTCTATTGATTATTTTTTAATTTGTTATAAAGCTTGGTAAAATCATCGGTAATTTTCTGAAGCTCAAACTTATTCATAACCGTTTGTCTTGCTTGTTTTCCAAGTCTTTCCCTTTCACTCTTTGAGTCAATAAGTTGTTCCAATTTTTCTTTCAGTGAATAAAAGTTTTTGTTTTCGAACATCAAACCGTTTTTGTTGTCTTCAACTATATCAAGTATTCCGTTGGCATTGGAAGCAACGCAAGCTCTTTCCATTGACATTGCTTCTGTTAATGCAATCCCGAAAGCCTCCGAATGAGAAGGGAACGCAAATATATCCATAGCCGAATACATTTCCGGCATATCGGTTCTGAATCCGGTAAAGATAACTTTCTCACTTAACTTTAATTCATCTACCAGATCACGAATTTTTTTACCGTATGTGTTTTCGCCTCTGCTGGGTTCACCGACAAGAAAGAGTTTTAGATTATCATACTTTTGAACTAAATCTTTTGCAGCCCACAATAATTCTTCATGCCCTTTACCTTCCGTAAAGCGTGCACTCATGCCTATTACAATTTCATTGTCTTTTATATTAAACTCATTTCTTATTTTCTTACTATCAATTTTATTCGGATCAAATTTATCTGTATCCACAGCGTTGAATATTATTGTTACTTTATCCTCATCAATCGGACACGTCTCCAACAGATTTTTGCTTATAATTGTTGAAATTGCAGTAGTCATATTTACACGATTAT
>DSBF01000019.1 GCA_011049495.1 Ignavibacteria bacterium | reverse complement strand
TAAGCATTCTGCCTACTAATCATAAAGTATTGTAATTACTTCACTTTCTTGACATTCTAACCTTCTGAAACTATTTTGCTTGGTCTAAATAAAATTTAAAAGTACATTGGCAGCAACACTCTCAGAACAAGATAAAACCCGTTTCGATCAACTGAAAAAAATTGGTGAAATTCCAAAACACATTGCTATAATTATGGATGGAAACGGTAGATGGGCAAAAAAAAGAAATCTGCCGCGAGTTGCCGGGCATAAAGAAGGTGTTGAATCCGTTAGGTATATGGTAGAGGCTTGTGCACATTTGGGAGTTGAAGTACTAACCCTCTATACTTTCTCAACGGAAAATTGGAATAGACCAAAAGATGAAGTATCAACACTAATGCGGCTTATAGTTAAAAGTCTGCAGAACGAAACTGATGAATTAAATAAAAACAACATTAAGTTAACTGTCATTGGTGATATTGATTCACTTCCTACTATAGTACAAAAAGAATTAGAGCAAGCCATAAATAAAACAAAAAATAATACCCGTTTAACCCTAAACCTCGCTCTTAGTTACAGTGGGCGCTGGGAACTTTTAGAAGCGGTGAAGACTATAATCCGAGAGTTTGAAGAAGGTAAGATTAAAAAATCGGATATAAACGAGGAATTAATTTCAGAACACTTAACTACGAAAAACTTTCCTGATCCGGATTTGATGATTCGCAGCGGGGGTGAATACCGTATAAGTAATTTTTTGCTTTGGCAGTTGGCATATTCCGAACTTTATGTTTCGGATGTACTTTGGCCTGACTTTAGGACAAATGAACTTTGTGAAGCAATAAAAGATTTTCAAAAAAGAGAAAGAAGATTCGGTCTTGTTAGTGAACAAGTTTCCCATTAGTTAAAAGATATTGATAATGCAAAAAAATTTTCGAAACAGAATACTCAAGTACAGTTTATTATTTTTTTTAATTTTCACTTCTATTTCATTAGCGCAATTCCAAAAAGCAAATTATAAGATTCTCGGAATTTCTGTTGAAGGAAGTGAATCTGCGGACCCTCAAACAATTATAGCCAACTCCGGGTTAAGAATTGGTGACGAAATCGAAATACCGGGCGATCAAACTGTAAACGCTATCTCACGTCTTTGGTCTCTGAATATTTTTGAAGATATCCGAATTGAAATTGAGAAAAAAATTGAGGACGGAGTATTCCTTATAATTAAGGTAAAGGAATTTCCGCGTGTAGAAAAAGTTATGACTTCCGGTAATGATGAGCTTGATGAAGATGATATTCTTGAAGTTGGTGATTTTATTCGCGGACAAATTCTCAGAACGCAGGAAGTATATAATCGAATTTCCAAAATAAAAAAGTTATATGAGGAAAAAGGTTATTTAAATGCAAAAATTACTCCGCATTTTTTCTCTTTTGTTAGAGCAGACACTACCCAAAAAGAAATAATAGCAACTTGGCGAAATGAAAAAGATTTTTCATGGGAGGTAACTACTAAATACGATTTTAACCGGAACATTCCAACCCGGATTATAGAAAGAGTGGTTAACAGAAAAGTTTTAATTTATGAAGTTGATGAAGGTGATAAAGTTGTTGTAAGAAAAATATCCTTTGTTGGAAATAAATCATTTGATGATGGTGATCTTAAAGGTGCTTTTGATAATACTTCGGAAGCCAGATGGTGGAAATTCTGGACAAGCTCAACTTTAAAACGCGATGAACTTGAGAAAGATAAAGTTTTGTTGAAAGAATTTTATCACAAAAATGGTTTTAGAGATTTTGAGATTTTAAGCGATACACTTATTTATACTAATAACAATAAGGATGTCGAAATTAAAATAACCGTTTATGAAGGACCTCAATACATAATCAGAAATATTTATTGGAGCGGTAATACTGTTTATCCCGATACGGTTTTAGCAGAGAGATTAAATTTTCGCAAAGGCGATATCTACAATCTCGAAAAGTTTACTCAAAACTTAAGATTCAACGAAAACCAGACAGATGTAACAGCTATTTATCAAGACAATGGTTACCTTGGATTTAATCTTCAAACAAGAGAACAAAAGGTTGCCGAAGACTCACTTGATATCTATATAAATATACAAGAAGGAAACCGATTTAGAGTCGGTCAGGTTCACGTTCAGGGCAATACAAAAACTAAAGACAAAGTTATTAGAAGAGAATTATATACAGTCCCGGGTGACTATTTCAGCCGCAACGGAATCTTCAGAAGCATTCAGCAACTGGCAAATCTTCAATACTTCAATGTAGAAAAACTATATACCGAGGGGGTTGATTATCGCCCGGCAAATGACAGCACGGTTAATTTGGTTTACCAAGTTGAGGAAAAATCAAGTGATTATTTGAATGCTTCGGTAGGATACAGCGGCAGTTTTGGATTTTCCGGAGCTATTGGTATTACACTAACAAACTTCTCTATTGCCGAACCTTTTCAACTCGGAGGCGGACAGATTTTAAATTTTAGCTGGCAATTTGGTGTCGGCAATTTTTATAGAACCTTTTCACTCGGTTTTACAGAACCGTGGTTTATGGATACACCAACTCTTGTAGGTTTTGATTTATTTGATACAAGGCAGCGTTATAT
>DSBF01000488.1 GCA_011049495.1 Ignavibacteria bacterium | reverse complement strand
GGAATATGAGGTGTAATTAATCCAAGAACGGCAATCTTTATTCCATCCTTTTCGATCATTGAATATGGTTGAAAATACGGGTCACCGGTTTCTTTATTAACGGCATTAGCAGCCAGCCAGGGGAAATCAAACTCTTCAACAAGTTTATCATACACGGGATGACCGGCTTCAATATCGTGGTTTCCGATTGTCGCCGCATCATACTTCATAAAATTCATTATGCTTGAAAGTATGTGTGTTGTATCGGGGCGTTCAAAGTTGTAATAGTAAACTATCGGCTGACCCTGAAGTATATCTCCGTTATCAAGTAAAATTACATGCTGTTGTTCTTTTTCTCTTTGCTGCTTAACATAACTATAAATTTGAGCTAAAGAATTTTGAGCAGGTTGGTCATTAATAAAATCGTACGGAAAAATTTGTCCGTGTATATCGCTTGTTTCAATTAACTTAAATGTTACGGTTTGTGCATTAAGCGAAACTAGAAATAAAATTAGTGTTAGTATTTTTTTCATTTTTAATCCTTTGTAATTAAGATACAAGCAGAATCAACCGCTGCAACACTGAGACGGAATGTTTAATTATTTTATTTTTCTTACAATATCTTCCAGCCCGTTAAGTTTTATTTCGTAAAGAAGTCTCAGCATCTGTCCGAGTTTACCTTCGGGAAATCCCTTTCTTTCAAACCATTCTAAGTAATACGATGGTAGCGTAATCAATTTTCTCCCAGAATACTTTCCGAACGGCATCTCGTAAGTATTCAATTCTTTCAGTAATTCCTTTTGTCTCTCTAGTTCGGGTATCATTGCGAAGCCAGCTTATACTTTTCGATAATTTTTTTTGAACCGCCGCCAAGACTTAATATTGTACGAAGTGCTTGATCAACGGGAATATCAACAATAGTAATTTGTTCTCTTTTAACATGATATACAAAACCGGCGGTTGGTGCGGGACCCGACGGGATAAAGACAGTATAACTTCCGTCCGGGTGTTCGTCCGTTACAAAAGCAGTCATTAATGTTTCATTCCCGAAAAGTTTAACAAGCGCAACTGCTTTAAATAAATTTTTCTCCTCACCGAATATTTGTAAAACAGTTTCTTTAATAATTTTATAACCGAAGATCTTTGATAGAAATTTTTTTTCAAACAATTCAATAGAGAATTTCCCCAACTCGGTTTTAACAAAAAGTCCAACTAAGAAGAAAATTAATATTATTAATACGAAAGCGAAGAATGAAGCAACAAACTCATTAGTACGCGTTGCTTCAATAAGTAAAATAGTTATAGGTCGTATGTATCCTGTCATTGCTTCTAACATCCAGTTAAGAACCATTAGTAAAATCACTATTGGAAGTACAATTAGAAATCCCCCGAATAATGTTGTACGTAAAAATGTTTTTAGATTGTGCATATATCCTCCAAGCAAGTAATATTAAGATAATAATTTTTTCACTGCCGTATAAAAATATCGAAGAACATAACATCAAATTCTTCTTTACACTTAAGAGATTCTCTTTTATACTTGCAATATGCAATGGTATGAAATAATCGGTTATGTAGGATCTTTTTTAATAGCGGTTTCCTTAACCATGAAAAACATTTGGAAACTGCGTAAAATAAATTTACTTGGTGCCGCAACATTTGCAACTTATGGAGCAATCATAGGTGCTTATCCGGTGCTTATTCTTAATAGTTTTATTTCTCTTGTTGATATTTATTATTTATGGGGAATGTATAGAAAGAGAGATTATTTTACACTTCTGCCGACTAACGGTCCACAAGGTAAATACTTACTTAAATTCTTAGATTATTATAGGAAAGACATTTCGACTATTTTTCCGAAGTTTAAAAAGGAAGATCATCCCGACGCACAGTTCTATTTCATATTAAGAAATATGATCCCAACCGGTCTTTTTGTTTATGTTGAAGAAGATCCCGAAACAATACATATACTTTTAGATTACGCTATTCCTGATTACAGAGATTTGAAAAATGCCAAGTTCCTTTTTTTTACTGCTGATTTTATGAAGGAGAAAGGTTATAAAAAATTAATTACCGAAAGTCATCATAAAATACACGATAAATATTTGAAAGCACTTGGATTTGAAAGAATAGATGATAAGACATTTCTTAAGACAATCGGCTAGGTTATACTAACTTTTCATTGATAGTTTTTATCCTTTATTATACACGATATGGAATGCTTAATACCGGGGGAAAGTGGTCCCCAATAATGTTCTTGAGTTAAATATTCAACTTCACTTTTTAGCTCGGGATATTTTTTCGTCATCTCTATGATAAACTTAAATGCGGTGTTGTCTTATCGAAGGTTTCTTATCCAGTCCTTCCCAAAGCGTCATGCAGATATTGAATAATTTACCTTCCTGCTCTTCATTCAGTTTCATCTGAAGTAGAATTTTAATCAACTCTCTTTGATGACCGTCTTGTTTTGAAGGGAGTACGGTAAGAATTTTGTCAATGTTTTTTCGAATTCTTTTATCATTTATTTCCATGCAACTCCACAATAACCAGGCAGATCTCCAAGACAATGGTTGTTCATCTTTGAGCGCTAATTCTATTGTGTTATTAAAATAATCAGGATTAGT
>DSBF01000135.1 GCA_011049495.1 Ignavibacteria bacterium | reverse complement strand
TGAGCATGTAGATGAAATTTTTACTTTCTTAGCGTTTTAATGCAATTTGAATTACTAACTTATTTGGAAAATATAAACAGATGAAAAAGTATTCAATACCTGTTAAAGGAATGACCTGCGCAAGTTGTGTTGCAAGAGTTGAAAAAGTCGCCGGTAAATTCGAAGGATTAAAAAATATTTCAGTTAACCTTGCTACTGAAAAACTTAACTTCGAAACGGATAATAACAATATCAATTTGCAGGAAATCGCTCAATCAATTAACGAGTACGGTTATGAACTTGATATTTCGTCTTTACAAAACAAAAATGATAAATCCGAAACTAAAGATGAAACCAAAGATTATTCTGACATAAAGAAAGATTTTCAAATATCGCTCTTTTTCACTATCCCCATTTTTTTTTAAGTATGTTGTTTGAATTTTCTTTCTTCAAAGAAGTGTGGAAGTTCGATCAGGCAACAACGAATAAAATACTTCTCATTCTAACTACACCCGTTATGTTCATTCCGGGAAAAAGATTTTTTACAATCTTTTGGAATAACTTAAAACATTTTTCAGCAGAGATGAATTCACTTGTTGCAATTGGTACAGGCGCTGCTTACGGGTATAGTGTCTTCACAACATTGTTTCCAAATTTATTCTATAAAGACGGATTAGCACCTCATGTTTATTTTGAAACTGCTGCTGTTATCATTACTCTTATTTTACTTGGAAGATGGCTTGAGGCAAGAGCAAAAAGTAAAACTAATTCAGCAGTAAAAAAATTATTAAAGCTTCGTCCCGATAAGGCATTAGTGAAACGAAACGGTAAAGAAATAATTCTGCCCTATTCCGAGTTGATGATTAACGATGTAGTAATAGTTAAACCAGGGGAGAATATTCCGGCAGATGGAGAGATAATCTCCGGATACTCTAATATTGATGAATCAATGATAACCGGTGAAAGTATGCCGGTTGCAAAACAAATTGGTGATAAAGTTATTGGCGGCACTTTTAACACAACAGGTACATTTAATTTCAGTATTGAAAGATTGGGTGAATCTTCTGTGCTTGGTAAAATAATTAAGATGGTTGAAGAAGCACAGGGCTCTAAAGCACCTATTCAAAAATTGGCTGATAAAATTGCTTCGATTTTCGTCCCGGCAGTAATACTTGTTGCAATCATAACATTTATTGCTTGGTTAATCTTTCCTCAGTCAATTGAGTTTGATAGAGCATTAATAAATTTTGTCGCGGTCTTAATCATAGCTTGTCCTTGTGCACTTGGTCTAGCAACTCCTACAGCGATAATGGTCGGAACCGGTCTGGGTGCAAGTTCGGGTATACTAATTAAGAATGGCGAAGTATTAGAATTGATGAAAGAGATTAAAACAATAGTTATAGATAAAACAGGTACAATTACAGAAGGGAAACCAAAAGTAAACAATATAATTACTTATGAATATAATGAGATGAACTTACTTCAAGCTGCCGCATCAATTGAAAATAAATCAGAACATCCACTTGCAAAAGCTATTGTTGATAAAGCAAAAGAAATTCAAATAAATTTATCAGAACCGGATAGTTTTCAATCGAAAAGTGGATTTGGAATTAGTGCTGAGTTAAATATGAAAAAATACTTACTCGGCAACGAAAAATTAATGCTGGAAAATTCAATTGATATTAATAAAGCGGAAAAAGATTATATAGAGCTTTCTAATCAAGGAAGTACTGTTATTTACATAGCGGAGAATAAAAAGTTAATCGGATTAATTTCTGTAGAAGATCCAATAAAAGAAAGTTCGGCTGATGCAATTGATGCATTAAAGAAAAAAGGATTGAATATAATAATGATGACAGGCGACAATGATATTGTTGCTAAGTCAATAGCCAATAAAGTAGGTATCGAAAATTATTTTTCAAATGTTCTCCCCGAAGAAAAGGTAAACAAAGTAAAAGAGATTCAATCTCAAGGGAAAAAAGTCGGGATGGTTGGCGACGGGATAAACGATGCACCGGCTCTCGCACAAGCTAATGTTGGAATAGCAATCGGAACAGGAACCGATATTGCAATTGAAACAAGCGATGTAACTTTAGTGAAGGGTGAATTAAAAGATGTACTAAGAGCAATTAACCTATCGGAAAAAACAATCCGAGCAATTAGACAAAATTTATTTTGGGCATTTATTTATAATACACTCGGTATTCCTCTTGCATCACTTGGGTTACTTAATCCAATGATAGCTGCTTTTGCAATGGCGTTTAGTTCAGTTTCAGTTGTAACAAATTCACTTAGATTAAAGCGGGCGAAGATATAAAGATTGAAAAGCCCAACTTCTTAAAGAAGTTGGGCTTTTTCAATCTCGGGTTATTTTTTCGGCAATCTTTCTATATAAGAGCTGTTGCTCAAGATCGTAAAGGCATCTATCTTTCTTAGATCCTGAAGATTTTTACAATTCATATAACTGAGTGCACTTTTCAATCCATCAGAAATTGTATTGATAACATTTCTAACAGTTCCTTTATACGGCACCATTGTTTCTTCACCTTCAATAAATTCGCTTTTCATTTTAACACCGAATGATGCAGAACCGCGGTACTTTTTCCAGAGTTGGTCGCTGTATTTAATTACTTC
>DSBF01000569.1 GCA_011049495.1 Ignavibacteria bacterium | reverse complement strand
TCATTGGTATATTGATCCGTGATTAATTCCATATCATCCTCCAGTTCATTGTAGAGGATGATAATCAAAATAAATCTAAAAATCTAACCCTTTTTGGTTCCGGCTTGTCCGGGTTGGGGTATGCTGGTTTAAATTGATAATTAATTGGAACTAAATGATCTGGTAAAGAATCAGGTGGTGTTGGTGTTGAAAGTGAATCTTTAAATGATAAATAAATATCATTATATATCCAATTTGTATCATGCTTCCAGTCATTTGGATCCTCAGAAATAATATCACCGAATTCATTTGTTTTTGTAATACTCAAGAAATCATTATATGTTTGAGTTGGTTGAGTACAGTTTATTATGTAGAAATAATTAATAATAAATAGAATTAATATCCAATAGGATTTTGATTTCATTGTATTTGAGTACATAATTATCATTTCCTCTTAGTTGAGTAGATAACCCATAAACCCCGCAGTCAGCCGAAATTGGCTTGAACCTGGGGCTGGTTTTTATGCCTTTCGCAAGACTGCTCCCCAAAATGGTAAATCCAAAAGGGTGTTTCCACCCATCCCATCCGGCCAAGTCCTCTTCCAACAGAATTCATACAATCATTTGATCCCGCAAAGCGGGAAATGACACGCCACAAACCTGCCCTCGTGATCTTTTAATCGGGGGCGGAATTTCGCTGTCGCTCAAGTCTGTTGTGGCTCTGTATTGTTAGGCGATAACAACAGAACTATTCGGTATCTATCCATTCCCTTAATTTTTTTAAATATTCTTCTTCTTTTCTAGAAAAGTCGAATTTTGGCTGTTTTCGATAGTAAAACATCAAAGCTAGAAGTAACAAGATTAGCAATCCTGTACAAAAATATAACTGTAAATCTCCATTGAAAAACATAAATAGAAATGAAAGAACAATGAAGATTATTGATGCAATTAGAAAAAATAAAGCAAGCTTTTCTATTTTATCAAGCTCTTTACGATATAAACCGGTATCATCCTCTGCCGCCTTTAAGCATGCAAATAATTTGATGTCAAATTCCTTTTTATCTAAATCATTTGTTGTTTCTTCAATGGGAAGCCAAGGAATTTGCTGCACTTTTAAGAAAAAACTTTTTAGCAAAATCAGTAAGGCTGTGAATTGAAGAATAGTTGGAACTAAAAACAATTTTTCCTTAAAAAAGGAGAATAACATTATACAAATCGCTGGTAAGAAAGAAACTATGATCAATAAGAAATTAAGGTTTGTTTGAGTTCTATTCTTCCTAGCTTCGAACATGTGTACATATGCATTCCAAATTAATGGTAATATTCTCTGCACTTGCTCGATCTTCGAAGCTTTATGTTCGTCATTCATAATATTCTCCGTATTTCCAATTAATTCGTTAGAAAAGATTCATAAAAAATACAAGAATATTTCGCCTAATCGGGATAGGGAGAGGCCTCACGGCCCCTCTCCTCCCACACCACCGGACATCTTGCTGCTGGAGACTACGGGCGGTTCGGAAAACTGCGTCGGTTTCACATGCAGCTTCGGAAACACCGGAATCGCAAAGTATTTTTCCGGAAGTGCAAATGTCGGTGCAGGGCTGCGGCTCAACCGCCACGGCCCGTGAGCGGATTTGCAGGCATTCTCCAGGCAAGATATCTGCTTACTCCTCGTCTTCTCAGTTCTTTGTATCCCCGCCGGCCCCATTGTTTCCACAGATAACAGCGAAGCCGCCGTTTTACCCAGGAATCAAACTCCTTTAAGATACTCCGTACTTCGATGATCTTGAATAAATTGATCCCGCGAAGCGGGAAACCACACGTTGCACACCAGACCCGGCCTCATCTTGTCAAAACCCGCCCGCTTTCATGTGTTCGGGTCTGGTGCAACTCTGTATCGTTATACCTTATATATCAATAACCCTTCGTGAATTTGAAATATGTATTAATAGATTGAACATATATGCATAAACGAAAAATACTATACCAGCGACTCCAATAGTTTCTCAAATTTTTCTATTACAGATAAAGTTGTATACTTTTTCGAATTCTTAAAGCCTCTTTCTATTATTTTAGATCTTTCTACTTCGTTTGAACACATATTTTGTAATGCGTTTTGCCACGAAAAAATATCCTTATATCTATCAATCATATAGGAGCTATTTTCGAGAGATTCGAGCAGACCAGTATGTTTTGAAGCTATAACTGGGATCCCATGACTTTGAGCTTCAATTGCTACTCTACCAAAGGCTTCGGCTTTTTGTGTGGGGACCAAAACGATATCAATATTTTTATACATGTCACCATTTTTAATAAATGGATTTAAAATATTTTTATTCGGGATAGCATCCCATTTTATGGATAGTTCCTCACTGCACAAAGGTACTAAAATGAAATTTAAATTCTTGAAGATTCTAGCAAGCTCATACACAATATCTTCACCTTTGTATTTTGATGGATTCACAAAAAGAATATTTTTTACTGAATTATTTTTATTCTGAATGGTAACTGGTTTTGTCACAGTTCAGTTGAAATTTGAATAATTCGGTCTTAAATTAAGGTGGTTTTCCAACCACCGAAAGGAGACCGAGTTATGAAACGCAGACGATATTCTCCGGAACAGAAAGTGAAGATTGT
>DSBF01000454.1 GCA_011049495.1 Ignavibacteria bacterium | reverse complement strand
TCTTTATGAATCGAAAGTTTCCGAAATGATTACAACAGGTTCAATAATGATTGATACAAAGGGAGAACGTATCGGACAAGTAAACGGGTTAGCAGTTTACGGCAACGGAAATTTTTCATTCGGGAAACCAACCCGAATCACTGCATCTGTATCATTAGGGAACGGAAATATTATAAATGTTGAACGGGAAGCCGGACTTAGCGGAAGTACGCATAACAAAGGTGTATTAGTAATTACAGGTTATTTCAAAGGAACATTCGGGAATAAAGTGCCGTTATCGTTTAACGCAAGTTTGGTATTCGAACAAGGTTATGGAATGATTGACGGCGACAGTGCATCAATAACGGAAATATGTGCTTTAATTTCATGTCTATCGGAAATTCCATTGAAACAATATATTGCTATTACCGGTTCGGTAAATCAAAAGGGTGATATACAGCCTATCGGCGGCGTAAATGAAAAGATTGAAGGTTACTTTGATATATGCAAACAAATTGGGTTGAATAAAAAACAAGGCGTTATTATTCCTAAGCAAAATGTAAAAGACCTAATGCTGAAAGATGAAGTGATAGAAGCCGTTAAGAACAAAGAATTTCATATTTACCCGGTTGAAAAAGTTGAAGAAGCAATTGAAATATTAACCGGAGTCAAAGCCGGTAAGTTAACATCACGCGGTAATTTTGAAGTAAATTCAGTATTCGGGAAAGTAGAAAAGAAACTTGATAAGATGCATAAATTATCACGACCAAAACAACATAAACAATCATCTCATACAAAAACTAAAACGGCAAAAGGTAAAAAGTGATTGAAGGATTAGCAAAAACAAAAATACTTTCAACAATCGGTCCGGCAAGTGATTCCGAAGAGAAATTAACTCAGCTTATTTACGCCGGAGTTGATGCATTGCGGCTAAATTTTTCTCACGGCAGTTATGATTATTTCGATAAGCTTATAACAAAAATCAATAACGTAAAATCTAATCTTGATTTGCCGATTCCAATACTGCAGGATTTACAAGGACCAAAAATTAGAGTAGGGGAACTTGCAAATCCCGAAATTATATTAACTGCAGGTAACTTAATTGAGATTACAAACAAAGATATACTTGGAACAGAGAAATTAATTTCAACTTCTTATAAAAAACTCATTGTTGATGCCGAAATAGAAGATAGAATATTGATTGATGACGGAATGATTAGTCTTGAAGTTAAGAAAAAGAAAAGCGACTCATTAGTTTGTGAAATTATTGAAGGTGGAATTCTCAAACCGAGAAAAGGAATGAATCTTCCCGGAATGAAATTAAGTACACCATCATTGACCGAAAAGGATTATAATGATTTGGAGTTCGGTTTAAAACACAAAGTAAATTTCATTGCACTCTCCTTTGTAAGAAAACCCGAAGATATTCTTGAGTTAAAAGAATGGTTAAGCAATAACAACTATAATATTCCCGTTATTGCAAAAATCGAAAAGAAAGAAGCTGTTGATAGTTTTGATGAGATTTTAAAAGTCGCAGATGGAATTATGGTTGCCCGCGGTGATTTGGGAGTTGAACTTCCTCCTCAAGATGTACCTATTATACAAAAACAAATTATTCGTGCGTGCAATTCTGTTGGAAAATTAGTTATTACAGCGACACAAATGTTTGAATCAATGGTTAATAACCCGGTACCGACAAGAGCCGAAGCCTCAGATGTTGCAAATGCAGTTTGGGATGGAACGGATGTCGTTATGTTAAGTGCCGAAACTTCAATCGGCAAATATCCGGTTGAAGCTGTTAGAATAATGAACCGCATTCTACTGAAAACTGAAAAGCATCGAGACTACAAAATTCAAACGAATTATGAAATTCCCGAAGCAATTGTCGATAATCTATTCGATTCACTCGGACGTTCAACTTCAACTATTGCCGAACAAGTTAAAGCAGCTTGCATTGTGATATTTACAAATCACGGACGTAAAGCAAGAGTAATTTCAAAGTTTAAACCTGACTCCCCCATTATTGCAATCTCTAATAACTACGACACTCTAAACAATCTTAATTTGTATTGGGGAATTTTCCCGCATTATTTAGAAGATTGTTCGGAAGAAGAAAAGGCAATTGAATCTGCGACAAAAATCCTCAAAGATAATGGACTTGTAAAAGAAGGAGATGTTGTTATATTTACATCAGGTGCGCCATACAACGAACAAGGCAGAGAAAATTGGATGCGCTTTGCTGTGATATAGTTTTAACAATCCCCGGGATTTACCCAACAACTTTTGGTAACAATAGTTTTATTGTCAAACTTTTCCTATTCAAAAAATCTCGGGGATTTCTTGTTTCATTTGAATTAACTATCAAATTAAGGATTTACATTTTATCATGAAAAATCCCGGGGATATATATAAAGAAGCACTCTGGTGGGAAACCCAAGATAACGGGAAAATCCTCTGCACACTTTGTCCGCGTTACTGTACTATCGGAGAAGGACAAAAAGGTTTTTGCTTCATAAGAGAAAACATAAACGGTAAACTATATTCAATCGGTTACGGCAGACCTACCGGTTTTGCGGTAGACCCGGTTGAGAAAAAACCGCTTAGTCATTTTTATCCCGGTACAGATATTTTAAGTTTCGGAAC
>DSBF01000352.1 GCA_011049495.1 Ignavibacteria bacterium | reverse complement strand
GATTTTCTTTCAGAAGTATAAGATTGTCTTTAAATTTTTTCAGTTCATCACCAGAACTCGATAACAAACCTTCAAGCTCCTTTTTCACTTTTTCATCCTGTCCATCCGCAAGATACCCATAGGTTCCAAGAGTTTTGTGTATGTGTTGCAACAACCCGACAGAATCAACAATTAATCCTCTGCCCTTTCCCTCATGGGGACGATTCACTCTTGCAACCGCTTGTAATAATTTGTGATAAAACATAGGCTTATCGAGGTACATTACTTTCAAAATTGGTGCGTCAAATCCTGTCAAAAGCATGTCTGTAACAATAAGGACTTTCGGATTTTCTCTCTTTAGAAAAGTTTCTACAATTTTTTTATTAGCATCTCCGGTGTCTTTGTCCCACTCCTTCATAACTCTGCATTTTTCGGAGTGAATCAAATCATTGTCTTTGTCGCGTGGGTAGGACATAACTACCTGGCTAAAATCGGGCCCAAAGACTTTATCCATCTCCTGTTTGTATATGGCACAGGCCTTTCTATTAGTTGCGACAATCATTGCTTTGAAACGAAAGTTCTCGGTATCTTCTTCTAAACGAGTCTTGCCACTATTGGTCGTTTTAGCCAAGTATTTGACCATTTCAGCAATCCTTTTCTCACTTTCAAGAAAAACACGAGTTTGGTTGATTTTTTTGCGGAGCTTGTGGTTAACATCTCGGGCAAGATCACCCGATAACAATTTTTCCACACCGTCTGGATTGTCTTCAAACCCCTCAATTATGGTTTTGATTTCATCTTCACCTAAAATAATATTCACTTTAGTGTCTTCAACTTGACGATAAGTAAGAGGAATAGTAAACCCATCTTCTTGAGATCGGCTTATGAAATAAACATCTAAGAAAATCTCTTCAGGAAGGTATGAAAATTCATTGAAAGTATTTCGTTCATTTCTAAATACAGGAGTTCCTGTGAATCCAAAAAACATTCCCTTATTGAAAACGTTTCTCATGGTTGACGCTAAATCCCCATACTGACTTCGATGAGCTTCATCCACCAAAAATAAAACTTCTTTTCGGTCAACTTCCTTAAGTTTAAGTTCAGTAGGTCTAAATTTTTGCATAGTAACGATTCGCATACCCCATTCTTTATCGGCTGTATCAATGGTTTTTTGAAGCTCACCAATATTTTCAATAGTCTTAACACTTCCCAGTCTTCTGTTTTCTACTGAACGAAGCACATCTTCAAATTGTTTTTGTAGTTCTAAACGGTCAATGGTCATAAACACAAGGGGAGTTCTTTTGCTGAATTCATGAACAAATCTATTAGCAATGAAAAACATGGTAAAGGTTTTACCCGACCCTTGCCAGTGCCAAACCAACCCGTTCTTTTTGTTTGATTGGTTTTCAAGATAGTTACGAATTCTGTCCATTGCCTTTAAAGTAGCTGAATGTTGCATATAACGGGCTAAAATCTTAATTCTGTTGCCTTTTTGATCGCGGGCAAAAAAATTAAAGAAGTGTACGAAATCAAGTAAGTTTGAAGGTTCGAGAAAGTCTAAGATGTCTTCTTTACCTTTAGGTTTCCAAAAGGAGTAGTGTGAAGGTGGAATTATTTTTTCGCAGGGGAAGGTTGCCATATAGGGCCTTCGATTTCCAAACCCAATTCCGAATTGAACAAAGCGGAATAAATTTGAAATTTCTTTTTGGTATCGTCTTATCTGCTTCAGTCCTTCGTAGTAAGTTGTCTCGGTTGAAAATTTGAGAGGATTTTTACCTTCAATAATTACAAGAGGAATGCCATTGACAAAGAGGGATATGTCGGGGCGATCTGTGAACATGCCCTGACTGAACTCTTGTTCTTGGATGTAAATTAGTGAATTGCTATTGGGGTTTTTATAATCAATAAGTTGAAGAGTGACAGGAACATTTGAATTCCGTTCTTTCATTAAAATGGTGACTCCGTATTTTATTGCTTCCAAGATGGCGACTTCATCAAAAGTCTGAAGGTAATCAAAGGTTTTTGAAATTATTTCGTCTTCATCAAATTTTCCAAATACATCGGGATTGAGTTCTTTTAGTTTTTTTCGGAATTCTTCCATGATAATGAAACCTTCGAGTTTGGTTGGGTTTCGTTGGTTCCAGCCTATTGCTTCGAGTTTTTTGCTGAAGTCTTCTAGATAGGTTTTTTCAAGTTGCATTTTTACCACCTTTCTTTTTGAAAATACTTTGCTCAATTTTTCTTATCTTTTGAGAGTTTATGAAATATTTTAATTTTTTTGAATCATCAACACAATCAACAAAGTCTCCAAATTTTAAAATTCTCCCAATTATTGGCTTTTTTTGACCTTCTAAGTATATTTTTGATTCGGGATAATCTGCAGTTTTATATCCAAATATAATTGCGATCATTGACAGATTAAAAAAAGTAAAAAGGATAAAAAATATTGGAAAAACGCTAAAAGAAAATTCCAATCCATTTAAAGTTGTGAAGATTATCGTAGAAAAAAATACTAGGCACAAAGAGTTTGAAGCAATATTTGGTAATGTTTCAAGTATTATATTTAAAGTATTAGAGGTCCATTCTCTTTTTTAGATAAGAAAAAGGAACTTTTCATAAAACTTGTTAGCTTCTGATTTAACATGTGAT
>DSBF01000093.1 GCA_011049495.1 Ignavibacteria bacterium | reverse complement strand
TCACAGCTATCCTTTTTTTATTAACGGTAAGAGTTTTAGGTTGAAAAATTTATCCGAATCTGATTAAATTGTCTGGTCAATTTTCACCGGAATTTTGGTCAATTTTCGACCGGAATTAACACCATACTTAGCTCTTGGAAAGTATAGGATAACTGTTTATGAGTTCATTGGTGGCACTGGTTATCCTAAAGCAACAATGACTATTGACTACAGAACATCTGATTTCCCTGAAAAAACAACAGGTGAAAATTTCGTAAATCCGGATGTTACACTTGAATATTTTGACGATACGGATGAACTTTTCTTTTGGAATTCTAGTCAAAAACCCGGGAATGAGACTATTTGGGATCTCAAAGATGGTATTAATCAGATTAAAACAGAACTTGAACCCAAAACTCCATGGATCTTTGATGTATCATCATTAAATAATCATCCAAGACTTACATGGGCGCATAATCAGAATGAAGACTATATTGAAATTACCGGATATGCTGTTTACAGAAGTGTTGTTGGAAAAGGTTATCCACCTGGAAATTTTTCTAAAATAGCTACTCTTAGTCCGCTTGCAGAAGCTTACGTAGATTATGATTTTGTAACCGGTTCTACAAATACGGCTTATTATAAAATAACAGCCATCAATGGGGGCAGAGAATCTCAATACACACAAACGAAAAGTATAAACGTATCATTGTTTAAGGAGGGCGGCGAAGTCTCAATTAATTATGAATTGAAACAAAACTACCCCAATCCATTCAATCCAACTACAACAATTTCATATTCAATTCCAAGTGATGAACATGTTACTCTGAAAGTATTTAATACTTTAGGTGAAGAGGTTGCAGAATTGGTTAATGAGATTAAAACAGCAGGTATTTACAGAACGGATTTTAATGCTGAAAATCTGCCAAGCGGTATTTATTTTTATACTATCTCTGCTGGTAAATATACCAACACCAAAAAACTGTTGTTAATAAAATAGTATCAAATGAGCTAAGCAGAAAATAATTCTAAAAACACGGCATTTCTTTTTTGAAATGCCCTGTTTAAATGAGGATTTAAACAATGAAAAATATTAAATCATTTTTACTACTTATAATGTTATTAAATATTGTATCGTTTTCACAAACACAAGAAAAAATACCATGGTCTTCACTAGCAGATTCACCTTGGCCTGTTGCCCGTGGTGATGTTCAGGGAACCGGACGTTCTGAATTTGTTGGACCTAAAAATCCAATAATACTCTGGAAAAAAACTTATCCGCTTGGAATCTCTAATGGACCTATTATGGGTAATAACGGAAAACTTTATTTTGGTACTATGGCCGGGAATTTTGGTTTTAATGAGAGTTATTTTTATTGCACTGATTCGGAAGGTGAACTTATATGGAGATTTTCAACTAACAGTTGGTTCCCAAATGAAAGTGCACCGGTGATTGACCTGAATGAGAATGTCTATTTCGGGACTTCGAACAATAAATTTTTCGCACTTAATATTGACGGTACACTTAAATGGAAGCATAGCTCAAATTCAGCTTATAATTTAAGTAATAATGTAATAGATAAATACGGAAACATTTATACAGCAAGTGACGATTCGTTATTCTCTTTTAATATTAACGGTGAGATAATCTTCAAAATAAGTGTAGGAAGTATCCTTGCCAAGGGATTATCATTTTCACCAAGCGGGGATACATTATATGCACCTGCATCAATTCATGATTCCAAAGAAGGTATAACATACTATTTTTTATATGCTATAAACTTATCCGGTGAAATATTGTGGCAAAAAGAATTCGACCAGTTAAACCGTGGAACCCCGCTGGTAGATAATTCAAATAATATTTATGTGCAGGGAAGAACCATAGAAGATCCTCAAAAAAGATCTTTAATTTCGCTAAATCCCGATGGAAGTATTAAATGGGAGTTTAGTGATAACATTACAGCAGATATTTGGTTTGGTTCGCCAACAATGGATCATGAGGGCAATATATCATTCTTTGGCTCTGCCAAGATAGACGGCGAATTCAGACCCAGTATAATTTCAGTGGATTATTATGGAAACTTAAGATGGATTTACCCATTTGAAGAAGAAGATTGGTTTGTTTTTCCTTTAGAAATTGTTCATGGACTGATATGTGATGCAGACGGTACGGTATATGCAGCTGCAGAGCGTGGATATTATATGTATGCAATTAACAAGAATGGAGAATTACTGTGGAAAATACCATTAGGTGATTATTACATATTTGGAAATCCCGTTATAGGTAAGGACGGGATAATTTATCTAGGAATGCATCGCGGTGCTTTCGCAAACAACTTAGTTGACAATTTAATAGCGATAGGCGAAAAACCCAACTCAGTAAACGAAGAAGAACTTCCAAGCGTATATAAATTAGAACAAAACTACCCAAACCCATTTAACCCAAGCACAACAATAAAATTCAGTCTGCCGGAAAGAAGCGAAGTAAAACTTTCTATATTTAACTTACTCGGACAAGAGATAGAAATTCTCTTCCAAGGAGAAAAAGAAGCGGGGAGTTATGAGTATGTATTTGAAAATAAGAGCTTAAGTACAGGAGTATATTTCTACGTTTTGGAATCTCAGCAAGTAAGATTAAGCCGCAAGATGATG
>DSBF01000053.1 GCA_011049495.1 Ignavibacteria bacterium | reverse complement strand
CATTAACTATTTTCGAATCAAACCCGAGTTGTTCGGCTTTCTTTTTAGCTGCATTAAGGGCTGTTAAATTATTACCGATAATGAAAATATTTTGGTTCTCTATTTGTAAATGACTTTGTTGACTATCATCATAGATTTCTGAAAAATAGTTCGTGATTGAATGTGGAATTTTATCAAACAAATCATATTTATTAAAAACAGATTTTACATCTTGGTTAATTTTACCTTTAATGAAAGTTGGTCCCGAAGCAATTGATTCAAGGTTATCGCCAACAACATCCGAAATAATTAAAGTAATTGATTTTGCCGGACTGATAGCCTCGGCGAGTTTTCCTCCTTTAATTTTCGAAATTGCTTTGCGTACAATATTAATTTCGTTAATATCGGCGCCGGACTGTAATAATAAATTTGTAAGTTCTCTATAATCATCAAGCAAAATTCCTTGAGGAAGTAATTCCATCAATGCAGAACCACCGCCGGAAAGTAATGTTATCACCAAATCATTTTGGTCAGCCGAAGATGCCAGTTCAAAAATTTCTTTACCTGCAGTTAGAGATTTATCATCCGGGAGTGGATGCCCGGCTTCAATCAATTTTATCGTGTCAAGTTTAATGTTGCTTGAATCATAAACAGAAACAACACCCTGTGTTATTTTGCTTCCGAGAATTTTTTCAATTTCATAAGCCATAAAACCTGAGGCTTTTCCTGCACCGATAATGTAAATATTATTTATTGCCGTTAAGTCGAAAACCGAATCGGCAATGAAAAGTTTGCCCTTTTCAATTCGAACTGATTTGGGAATTAATACAGATGGTTTAACTGATTCGATTGCGGCATCGATGATTTGTGTGCAGTATGATTCAAGAGTTTTCATTAATTGTATTGAAGCTAATGATAGGGATTACTTCTATTAATTATTCTATGCTGTTCTGTAAGGTATAGAAAAAGTAACGGTTGTACCAACACCGTATTCGCTTTCGGCAGTAATAGTTCCACCGAGTAAATCTACATATTCATTGCAAATTGTTAAACCCAAGCCGGAAGAATAGGTGCCTGATCTATTGCCTTCGCTGTGAAAAGGTTCGAACATTTTGTCAATCATATCCGGTGGAATTCCTCGCCCGGTATCCTGAATTACGGTAGTTAATACACCTCGTTCTTTTGATTCGGATTTATTATTAGCAGTTACGGTAATTAATCCATTCTTAGTAAACTTAATGGCATTGCCTATTAAATTAATGAGTATTTGCCGGTACTTGTGTTTATCGGTAATTATAGTAATACTTTCTTCAATTTCCGAATTGAACAGTAGTTTATTTTCACTTGCTTCAGCCAGATAATTTAAAAGTTTCATAACGGAATTTACTTCATCCATCAGGTTGAAGGCTTCTTCTTCAACTTCAATTTTACCGGCATCAATTTTAGCAAAATCCAAAAAGTTATTTATGGTTTGAAGAAGTGATTCCGTACTGACCTTGACTGTTTTTGCAAACTCTTGAAATTCTTCAGGGGAATTGATTTGATCGTTTTCAATCATATCGAAATAAACAAGAATCGCATTCAGCGGTGTTCTTACTTCGTGGTTAATTTTTGCAAGTAATTTAATTTTTTGATTTTTGTCTTCAATAATCTGCTGCGCTATTATTTCTTTTTCACGTACTTCTTCAAATAATTTTTCCAAAGCAAGATTTCTCTCTCTCTCAGCTTTTTTCTCTTTTGTTTTGTCTGTAATAATGCATTGAATTGTGCCCGGAACATTTATGTCTTCTATTCTTTGAGCTGTAATTTCCAAATGCTTTATCTCACCATTCTTGTCTGCTATTCTTTCTTCAAGATGATCATATTTCCCTGCGTTAATCTTTTCTTTAAGTAATTCTCTTTCTTTTTCTAAAGGTGCCAAATAATCATATAAGTTATGCTCAATATCAGTGTCCTCAATATCAAAAAGATTAAGAAAATTACGATTAGCGGAAATAATTTTCCCGTTCTCGTCAATTCTTAAAATGCCTACCAAAGCATTGTCAAACAAGAAATTAATTTCGTTGGTTTTCTCTATATATTTTTTTCGATTTTTATAAATTACAGCACTTGCAGCAACACTCAGTAAACTTATGAAACTGACAAAAATCACCAACGATAAAATATTCGGCAATTGGAAAATGTCCTTATCCGAATAGAATATTGATGCGGCAAAAAGTAAATTATAATATATAGCAACAATAATCTGTTGAGTAACTTCCCAACTGAAAATTATTGCAAATGTAAATATCAATAAAGATAGAATTTGAGAGTTGATATAAATAGTCGATGGAATCATTATAATAGTAAAAACAAAAGAACCGATGAGACCCAAAATCAATAAGTGTGTCAGTAATATTAAGATTTTTCTACTTAGATTTTTAAACGATAGTCCGAATATAACTCCGGCAAGAAATGTAAAAGAGACTCTTGCGAGGTATAACTCAATTTGAAATCCTTGGAAGAAATATATTTCGAAGAGCATTGACCAGGCACCGGCAACAATTGAAATTGCAGATAAAATCCTTAGTGGATTTATATGTGAATCTACAGCTTCATAAGAAATAATACCTTTTGTTTTCACAAAAGTACTTTGCCCCGTCAATTTTTGTAT
>DSBF01000430.1 GCA_011049495.1 Ignavibacteria bacterium | reverse complement strand
CCGTCAAACTCTGCATAATAAACTTGCTGCCAGGGTCCGAAGTCAAGTTTACCATCGGTTACCGGTATAATGACTTGATGATGGACTAATAAATTTTTAAGATGTGCATCGCCGTTATCTTCACCGGTTCTATGATGACGGTAATTTTCTTTGAACGGTGCCAAGCCTTCAAGCCATTCATCAATGTCGTCAATCAATCCGCTTTCGGCATCGTTCACATAAACACCGGCAGTTATATGCATTGCCGAAACGAGAATCATTCCTTCCTTAATTCCGCTTTTGTGCAAAGCTTTTTCAACTTCATGAGTGATGTTGATGTACTCTCTTCTTTTCTCAGTGTTGAACCAAAGATATTCTGTGTGGAATTTCATAATAGACCTCTCTCTTTTTCAAAAAACATAAATGTTATCAGAGCGGAACGAAGTGAAGAATCTAATTGTGATGAATGTCAGATTCTTCAATCGTCAAAGTACGACTCCTTCAGAATGACCTTTTTACTAATTACTCGAAAACTTTAAGAGAAATTGTTTGATAAAATTATTCAAATCGCCGTCCATAACACCTTGTGTATCAGATGTTTCATAATTGGTGCGATGATCTTTAACCATATTATACGGATGAAAAACATAAGATCGAATTTGACTTCCCCACTCGATTCTCATTTTTGATTTTTCTATTTCATTTTGGGCAGCTTCTTGTTTCTCTAATTCAATTTGATAAAGTTTTGCTTTAAGAAGTTTCATAGCGTTAACTCTGTTTTGTGCTTGCGATCTTTCGCTTTGACATGCAGCAACCGTGTTAGTCGGGATATGAGTTATTCTAACAGCAGTTTCCACTTTGTTAACGTTTTGTCCCCCTTTGCCTCCGGAACGATAAGTATCAATTCGAAGATCTGCCGGATTTATTTCAATTTCTATTGAGTCATCGACTTCGGGAATAACAAAAACAGAAGCAAACGATGTATGCCTTTTCTTATTAGAATCAAATGGAGAAATTCTCACGAGTCTATGTACACCATTTTCAGCTTTCAGATAACCGTAAGCAAATTCACCTTCAACTTCAATTGAAGCGGATTTAATACCGGCACCGTCTCCTTCAAGAATATCAAGCAGTGTCATTTTATAATTATTCTGTTCACCCCATCTCAAATACATACGCATTATCATTTCAGCCCAATCTTGTGCTTCTGTTCCGCCGGCTCCCGAATGAATTGTAAGAATACAATTTTTTGAATCATCACGACCACTGAGCATACTTTTAAATTCGAGATCATCGATTAACTTTTTAAGAGTATTTACTTCGCTCTCAATTTCATCCGATAATGATTCATCTTGTTCGGCTTCAGCTAATTCAATAAACTCAATCAGATTGGAAGTTTTTGCGTTTATTTCATTCCAAAGATTAACCCAAACTTGAAATGATTTTATTTCCTGAAGTATTTTTTGTGCGTTTTGCTGGTCATCCCAAAAATTATTTGCTTGTGTTTGGTGCTGAAGTGCTTCTATCTTAATTTCTTTTTCATCTAACTTAAAGATAACCTCGTAGTTCTTTCAATCTATTCGAGTATTCTTTTACTTGATTTAAAAAATCTTCAAACATTCTGTAATTCTCCCGTAATTAATTTAATTCATTCCCGTTAATTTCAATTTCCATTCTTAGTAAAGCTGCGGCTAAAGTTTTCCCTTGTGCATCGTGCTTAAGGGAAACAGTACCACCACCGCCCAACGTATTATTTAATACAAAATTTAATGCCAGTATGTTTGGAAGTTCATATCGTTCAACTTCTCCGAAACAAATTCCGTGAAAATGTTGCTTCACTCTTTCTTTTGTTAAGTGCTTATCAATTATTTTATAACCTTTATCATTGTAAGCGATAATACCGATATTAGCCGCATCACCTTTATCACCGCTTCTACCGTGAGCAATATCTATTAATTTTATTTTCATTTATAACTCCAAAATTTTTACAGTCGGTTCTATCAATTTTTTAGGAATAAGTGCAGGCCAATAAGCAACAACTTCACTCGGTTTTGGTCTGCCTCCCGCAAATCCTGTTACTGATGGAGGTCCGGTTAATATCAAAGGGGCAATCTCCTTACCAAATCTTTCAACAGCCTTAAAGTCATGTGATCGAACTGCAATTTTTAGAACTACTTCGTTAATATCATCTTCGGATAATTCTTTTGATAACGGTCCGTGGCATGAATCATATCCAACAAACTCGGTTCTGATTTCTTCAAATTCCAATTCGAGATTTTGTAATCTTTCTCTCAAGATTTTATCCGCAGCTTTTGCTTTTGTTAAAGCTTTCGGCCAGGAATAAGTTAATTGTCCGCTTGCAGAATAACCGTCAGCAAACGAACAAGAAACTTTGAAAAATTCTGTTTCGGGTTTTCCTTTTACATCATAGACTCTTACTCTGTTGTTTCCTAAATCTTCCAATTTAATAGAAGTAAAATCCGCAACACAATCGGGAGTAATATATTCTTTCGGATCGCCAATTTCATAAACCAACTGTTCGGCAACGGTTTCAAAACTTACTTTACCGCCGAGTGATTCATGTTTTGTAATTATCATTTCTCCGTTAGGATAAGCTTCGGCTATCGGGAAACCGATATTAACTAAATCGATTG
>DSBF01000537.1 GCA_011049495.1 Ignavibacteria bacterium | reverse complement strand
TTTGTTGTTTATTATTGAACGCGCCGGACGTAAATATTCTTCTATTAAATCGCTGATTGAAAAGACAGCTTTGTAATCAAACAAACCGTCTTTTTCCTTCGGTAATCCCCCGACATATATTTCAATATTTTTTATCGTATCAAATTCTTTTAAGGAATTTCCTATTAATAAGTTACTGAGACCGGGAGATATTCCGCAATCAACTAATGCGGTTACATTATTTTTAATTGCCAATTCTTGAAGCGAGAAAGGATCCTCTTCATAGAATGCAATATCAACTACATCGGTTCCTGTATTAATTATTTTCTGCAAAGTTTTAAAACCTAAAAAGCCGGGGACTGCATTTATAACTAAATCGAAATCATCTAATAATTCTGTCAGCGCATTTGTGTCTGAGGCATCAAACCAAATTGTAGCGATTGATTTGCTGTTTAATTTATTCAGATTGTCTTTATTAATATCAGCCGCAGTAAGTTTAATATCTTTATCATTATTAAGATCAACAGCAATTGCTCGACCGACAAGTCCGCAGCCAAGTAATAGAACTTTCATTTTATAATCCTCCGCTGTAAAATGGTTTAATTTCTTCAACATGCTAATATTGCTTTACTTCATTCAAAAACGGTTTCATTAAATAAGTGTTTGCTGCTAATCTTCCCAGTACATACGCGGTAGTGGCTGCAATAACACCAATCCAGTTTAACCAATTTATTGTAATGAGTAATATCAAAACGATACTGCTTACTTCGGTAAGTGTTGCAATTGTAATTGGCTTTGTATGTTTAGCGTTAACAAGCACCGATCTCTGGAATGAAATCAAAAATGTTAAACCCGGCATTAATATCATTATCATCAAAGGTGTCATCGAAAAATCAGCAAGGTCTTTTGTTAAACCGGCAACTTCTTCAAACCATAAATGAGATAAGGGCGTAAATGCAACCAATGCAAGAATAAGTACAACCGATATACCTCCTACTGAAGCAAAGTTTCGAAGCTTTTTATAATTATACGTTTTCTTATTAGTATCTAAAAGTGCAATGCCAACCTCTTGAAAAGAAAGTCCGATTCCACGGAATATAAAAATGAAACCGTTAAGTACAGGAAGAACAGCTAATGATTCGAGTGCCATCCTACTTTGTCCGAGAAAAAAAGTAACCATTGGATGAACGCCGAGAGCAATAATTGAAGTTAATGCAAGCGGATAATAAAACTCCCAAATATCTTTGTAAGTTAAATCAACACTTTTATCGAACTCGTGAAGTTTATAATCTTGTAAAATTTTACGAGCCATTAATTTGCTAGATAACCCTTCCATAATAACACCGGCAGAAAGTGCACTTGCTCCTACAATTACTCCGTCATAATTAAAAAAGAAATAGAGTACTATTGCAGTAACGCTCATCGAAATAAGTCTTATAACAGTGCCGTACGCTACTTTTCTTGTTTGGTTGGAATTGATGAGTATTCCTTGATAAAATCGTCTGTAACCTATCGATCCTGGCCAAGGGAGTAACAATATCATAGCGATGTAAGTTAAATCTGCCACCTCTTTCGGAAGTGCAATAAGATCAATAGCAAGAAAATCAAAAATTGAGGGAATTAAAATCAGAAGCATTACGCCTGTTAACGAAAAGTTAAGTATGTAACTAAACTTGCGAAGTTTTAGGTAGGATTTGTAATCTTTAACGAGAGCAGTTGATGCACTCATCATCATAATAACCGGAGATTCAATTAGCAAGGCAAATGAAAACGCAACGCCATAAGCAGCAAGATTAAATTTCGGGTCAGCCATTCTTGCAATAATTGCTGTAAGAATAGGATTTTCGATTGACATCATAAGCCAGGTAGCGGCTAGTGGTAACCAGAAGATTAAAATTTGCTTATATGTTAGTTTTTCGGATGGCATTTCTATCAACAAAAATAATTGAATTTTGGATTAATATTTTGAGTTAATTTAATCTGTTTTCCTCTTTTTGGTTATATTAAATTAACAATCAAAAAAAAATATGCGAGTATGAAGATGAGTTTTTCAAATCTTATCCAAACTCTAGTTCTAATAGTTTTGTTAGCCACTTCGTTAATTGCCCAGAATCATCCTGTCTTTTCGGAAATTATGTTTTATCCAAGCGGTGATGGTAATAAGAACGAATACGTTGAGCTTTATAATCCGACAAATCAAGCTATTGATTTGAGTGATTATCGTATAAAGGTTGCTACTTTTGCAATCAAATCTATTATCGCATACAATGCAGGTTCAACGGTACTTCAGCCTGACCAGTTTGCAGTCATCATTGAGGGAGATTACGATCCGGTAACCGGTCCGTATAATTTTCCTCCCGAAGCGTTAGTTGTTACAATAAATAGTACAACTTTCGGACCTATGGCAAATACATCAGATAGACCTGTGTATTTATTGAATAGCGGCGGCGATACACTTTCTGTGTATACATACTCTGCCAATAATGCAGTAGGTTATTCAGATGAAAAGATAATACTCAATACCGATAACTCTTCAGCAAATTGGGCTAATTCATTAGTCTTTAACGGAACACCCGGATTCAAAAATTCCGTTTCCCCAAAAGAAAAAGATATAGCCGTTGCTGAAATTTCGGTTTCCCCGGCACCCGTAATAGAAA
>DSBF01000155.1 GCA_011049495.1 Ignavibacteria bacterium | reverse complement strand
TATGCCGGTAAATCGGAATAGTCAATGTTAGTAATTCGAAAATCAGCAATATTAATCAAATCTCAGATTGTGGAAGATTCAGTTTTTGCCCGGGATAAATTTTGTTCCAATCATCAATTTGATATTCATTCAAGGCAAAAATCTTAAACCAATACAGACGATCATTGTAAAATTTTTCGGCTATAGAAACTAAAGACTCACCATCTTGAACTTCATAAATTTTAGGAATTCCAAATTTCTTGGGTGTTTCTAATTGTTGAACAACTTCCTTCTTAACTTCGACAGTGTCGGTAATTTCTAAAGTATCTTTAACTTCCGGTTTTTCTGGTACCACTTGTTTTTCCTCTTCCCCACAAGAGATAAGAACAAATGCTAATGCTACAGTAAGAAATAAGTTCAAAATAAATCTAAATAATAATCTAATGTTGAACATAGCACACCTCTCAATTGTTCATTTTTACAAAAAATACAATTCTCTGATTCAGAAATCAATGTTAAACGGAAGTAAATGATAAAGTCATTATAAAAAATTGAATTTAGCTTGGCAGGAGATGAATTTTGAAATGCTTTGTTTTCAATACTGATGTTAAAATAAATGTTGTCCCGCCAGGGTTCGAACCTGGACTCTTCTGATCCAGAGTCAGACGTGTTGCCAATTACACCACGGGACATTTTTATTTATTTCAAAATTAAGCAAGATTAGTCAAGGAACCAAAAACTTCTAATCTTATTTATCTTTTCTTCTATTTCGTTTAATTGTTTTCGTTGATTATTTATTTCTGATTGAATTTTGTTTAATTGTTCCTCATCAACATTTGCTCGTGACATACTAATCAAATAATTACGTACGGTTTGTTGTAACTCAACATGCTTCTCTTTTAAAATTTCCAGTTCAGTTTTATTCTGTGAGCGCAAATAAATAAAAGATACGGCTCCTAAAATCAGTAGAAATAAAAAAAATATTTTGAGCTTTGAAAACGAGATTCTGATTGGATCAGCCGGATAGAACTTTTCAAGCGTCTCTCTAAACCAACTGTTCACTGCACCCTCAAATGAGATTTAATAACTTGTTCTAATCAACTAAATTGTATTCAGTTTTCCTTATCATTTTTTCATTAATTAAATCTTTTTGAGGTTCAAAAATTTCTAAACTTAAACCTGGGCATATACCTGCATTAAATAATTCACTTATATCGCTAACTGGATTAACCGGATCAGCCGGAGGGACAATTGTGCTGCCTGGGCTTACATCAGTAATACGAATTCTCGCTAAAGTAGTTATATCCCCATGGATAGTACTATCGGTAAACGATAAACCAACGTCCGTAGCTGATAAGACATATGCTCCAGTGGAAGGATATGAAGCACGAACAAGATTCCAGCTCGCTCCATTATTATTACTATATTCAATTCTAACATCCGAAATACCTGCAGAAGTCCATGTTATGAGTTGAAGCATGTCATCTGGATAGCCATCATAACAGAAATAATATTCACCACCAAATGGCTGCTCAACTCTTAATAGCTTTATCTGTGGGTGTATTGAGAAATATGAATCTGAAATATCGAAAATATTTTCATTATCAACATCCAAAATTTTGATCAGTGCAAGATCTGTTCTAAATTGTATAGTTTCCGGGACTCTCCAATTCAAAAGACCATTACTTACTATGTTACTTGCAATAATTTGCCAATTTGCACCTCCATCCAATGAGTATTGAATATTCACTCGTTCAATGTTCTCAGATGTCCATCTAATTTCATGATAATTTGAATTTTCCGCATCACTTGTTAACCAATTTTCACCACCATTCGGTCTAACAACTGTAATTGATTTTGTAATTTTTGGTAAAATTGTAAATGTACCATCGGATGCATCAATCGGGGAGCCTGTAGATGCTTCACGAACTCTTACTTTATATTCTGTTGAAGGAGTTGCAAATTCAGTTTGAAAAGAACCGGTGTTAAGAATTGAAACAGCTACAGTATCCCATCTAAGACCATTATTTGATGTTGCTTCAATATGTACTCTCTCAATACCAATAGATGTCCATACTATATCGAAGGATTCACCTGCAATATATTCTTCACCTCCGTTAGGACTTAACAAGGTTATTGAAGGAATAGGTTTGATTGTAAATGTACCGTTACTTTCATCCATCGGTTTACCATCAACGGCATCACTAACTCTTACTTTACATGATCTTTTAAAATCATCAACCGAAGGGACAGGATTCCAAGTATACGCATCGGCATTCTCAATTGATTGTTCAATCACTATCCAGGTTGTTCCATTATTAAGTGAATATTCTATCTTAACCGAATCAATACCGCTTGACTGCCAGGTTATTAATTCAGAAACACCTGATTGCCATATTTCACCACCGTTGGGCGAAGTTACAATAAGTGTTTGAACAATTTGGTTAGTAATTGTAAAATTACCATCAGAAATATCGCTTGGAATTCCATCAGCAGCATCACTAATTCGAATTCTACATTGTTGTGAACTTACATCGGGTAAATTATCCCACACATAAAAACCAATACTTGGAGTACTTTGTATAATTGTAGTCCAATTAGCACCGTTATTTGTAGTAAATTCTATGTGAACATTTTCAATATTTGTAGAAGTCCATCTAATAT
>DSBF01000582.1 GCA_011049495.1 Ignavibacteria bacterium | reverse complement strand
ATGTTGAGGGATTATTCCCATGGCGTTTTGAGCAGCATATCCGGGAAGGAAAATACACAAAAGATTTTTCAGCATTTTTTGATCAACGAAAAGGATTTGCAAAAACTTCCGGCGGAACATTTGAAATACCGCCTAACGTTAATGATATTCTTTCCGCATTTTATATTACAAGAACGTTCGATTTCAGTGACATGAAACCCGGTGATAGATTTCATTTAGAAAATTTTTATAATGATAAAGTTTATCCTCTTGATGTAATATATCTCGGAAAAGAAAGGATCACTGTAGAAGCCGGAACATTTGACTGTATAATGGTAGAGCCGCTTGTTGTTGAAGGAGGTTTATTCAAGAATGAAGGAAACATTATAATTTGGCTTACAGACGATGAATTGAAAATTCCGGTAAAGGTTAAAACCAAAGTATTAATCGGCTCTATTGATTCGGAACTTACCGCTTATGAAGGACTTGCCGGAGAATTAACCTCAAAAGTAAAATAACTCTTTGATATCTTTTCGATAGAGAAATATTAAGCTTTTTCTTATCTTAATTTTATATGAATGATGATTTTAATAATCCGGATGAATCTCCCCATCAAGGAGATTCACAAGAACGAAATATATATCCCACAATGTCGCCCATTGCAGCAGCATTTACAGGCTTGGTAGTAGTATTTGTATTATACCAAATCGGTGGTAGTATTTTAACTCTATTAATTTTCGGCTTAGATATAAAGTCGGCAAACGTAAATGCAATGCGGTTAATGACTATCGGCGGACAAATCATGTTCATTCTTCTTCCGGCTTTGGTTTTTGCTAAGTTGGTTTATGAAGACGTCGGAACAATCATCCGTTTTAAACTCCCTTCATTCAAAGAAATAATTGTTTTTGTTGTTGGAATGATTTTGATTACTCCCCTTCTTCAAACTTATTTGTATGTACAGAATTTTTTGATAAATCTATTAGCCGAAAAATATGTTGTCGTTGAAAGAATCAAATCCATTTTAGATCAATTAGATAAGCTTGTAACGGAAACCTATTCCGATTTAATACGCAGTGAGACTGTTTTTGAAGCATCATTCATTGTAATTGTTGTCGCTGTTGTTCCGTCAATTTGTGAAGAGGTGTTTTTTCGAGGTTATGTTCAAAAAAGTTTTGAATTTAGAATTAAACCGGTTTGGGCTGCATTAGTTACCGCAATATTTTTTGCCTTGTATCATTTTAATCCGTATGGTCTTATTGCTCTTTTTGCTCTCGGTTTCTTTTTCGGTTATTCGGCATATATAAGCGGGTCTATTTTTATCCCGTTACTACTTCATTTTCTCAATAATTTTATTGCGGTTATGACTTATTTTATTTTAGGTGAAGAAGAATTCATACAAGCAGATGTTTCCGATCCATCTCAAATCGGAACTAATCTGTTTCTTTTTGTTTTCTTTTTAATGTTATTTATGGTATATATTTATCTTGTAAATCGTAATTACGACAAAATTAAGCAAAGAAAGGAGCTGCTATGATATGCCCCAAATGTGAACTCGAGTTTATAGATAGTGTTGCTGTTTGCCCCGATTGCGGAGAAAAACTTGTTAGCAAAGAAGAGTTCGAAGGAAATCTCGTTCATCCGTCCGATTGGGTGGTAGTTTATACTACAAGTGAAAATTACGAAGCGGAAATGTTCAAAGCTAATTTGCTGGGTGCTGGAATTGATTCTCTGATTCTTGGTCAAAAGGATAGAAATTACCCGGCAGTAGGAGATCTTGCAGTAATAAAATTACTTGTAAAAAAAGATGACACAGAAAATGCTTTAGAAATTATTAACGATATCAATTCAAGAAAGGACATTAATAACGAGGAATAATGTCGCAGAATAAAACCGGTACAAGAATAATTGTTTCAGTAATTGCAATTCCGTTTATTGTAGCGGCATCATATTTGGGTGGTATTTTATTTTTGCTGTTTGTTCTTGGAATTGCGCTGATCTCTTTTTATGAATTTGTGCGATTAGTTAAAAACAAATCTACTTCGCCAAATATAATTGTTGGTTTAGTATCGGTTGCCGTAATTGTTCTTAATTTTTATTTCAACTGGATCAATTTTCTTTCTCTTGTAATTATCATATCTGCCATGCTTCTTTTGTTTGAACTTTTTCATAACAAATCTTCGGCTATTCTTAACTTAGGTGTTACTTATTTAGGTATTTTTTATATCGGCTTGTTCTCTGCAACTATAATTGGAATAAGAGAGCTTTACGGTTTTTCATACTTGCTTTATGATCAAGGTGGTTTCTTAATAATTGCTATTTTAGTAACGATTTGGATTTGTGATTCAGCTGCTTTCTTTTTGGGCACGGCATTTGGTAAACACAAATTATTCCCTCGCGTAAGCCCGAAGAAAAGCTGGGAAGGTGCTATTGCCGGATTGATATTTTCACTTATAACTATGATTGCAGCAAAATTTCTCGTGTTGGAATTTTTGACTTTCACTGATGCAATAATTATCGGCGGGTTAATTGGAACGATCGGTCAAATTGGTGATTTGATCGAAAGCTTAATTAAACGCGATGCAGATGTAAAAGATTCATCTGCATTAATTCCCGGTCACGGCGGTGTTTTTGATAGATTTGATTCGCTTATTTTTACTTCGCCGTT
>DSBF01000269.1 GCA_011049495.1 Ignavibacteria bacterium | reverse complement strand
CTTCTTTTTCAATCATTTATTCAATATTTCCTTACCTATTTCACACAGTTGATGGGTCAGAAAATAATTTACGATTTACGTGTTCAAATTTTTTCACATATACAAAAATTAGCTCTTAGATTTTTTGATAAAACTCCGATAGGCAGGTTAGTAACAAGAACCACAAACGATGTTGAAGCTCTCAACGAATTATTTTCATCCGGTATTGTGATGGTCTTTAGTGATATCTTCATCATTTTGTGGATACTAATTTTTATGTTTTTTATGTCATGGGATCTTTCACTTGTTACCTTGTCAGTACTTCCTATTTTAATATATGCAACATTTCTATTTAGGAAAAAAGTAAGAGAAGCTTACCGCGATGTACGGTTTCATCTTGCAAGATTAAATTCATACATGCAGGAACACGTTACCGGGATGAGCATTGTACAAATATTTACTAAAGAAAAAGATGAGCTGAAAAACTTTTCGGGTATAAACGCCGATCATAAGAAAGCAAACATTGCCTCAATTTTTTATTACGCTGTATTTTTTCCTGTCGTTGAAATATTAAGTTCGCTCGCTATTGCTTTAATTATATGGTACGGTGGCGGACAAGTAATTCAGGATGCGATGACGATAGGAGTATTATTTGCTTTTATTCAATATACCGAAATGTTCTTCAGACCGATTCGAGACCTTTCGGAAAAATATAATATAATGCAAACCGCGATGGCATCTTCGGAAAGGATTTTTAAGCTGCTTGATAATAAAACATTCATTAAAAACCCCGAACATCCTAAAGATCTAAAGAAGATAAAAGGTGAAATTGAATTTAAGAACGTTTGGTTCTCTTATAATCCCGAAGAATATGTTTTAAAAAATGTATCGTTAAAAATTAACCCCGGTGAGTCGGTTGCATTAGTAGGGCATACCGGCGCTGGTAAAACAAGTATTATTAATATTCTTACTCGTTTTTATGATATACAAAAAGGTCAAATATTAGTTGATGGTTATGATATAACCGAAATTGATAAACGGGATTTAAGAAAATTTATTTCTATTGTACTTCAAGATGTCGTTCTGTTTTCAGGTACGATTAAATCGAACATAAGTTTGAATTCACCCGATATCACCGATGAAAAGATTATAGAAGCGGCACGAATTGTTGGAGCGGACAAATTCATAGAAAAACTTCCCAATAAATATGATGAGGAAGTAAAAGAAAAAGGAGCTACATTAAGTGTAGGTCAAAAGCAATTAATCTCTTTTGCAAGAGCTTTGGCTTATAATCCGCAAGTGCTTATTTTAGATGAAGCAACTTCGAGCATTGATACGGAATCTGAAATTTTAATTCAAAAGGCAATAGAGAAATTGTTAGTCGGAAGGACTTCAATAATAGTAGCTCATCGCTTATCAACTATTCAAAAAGCTGATAAAATTGTTGTTCTTCATAAAGGTGAAATAAGAGAAATAGGTACGCATCAAGACTTGCTTGCTAAGCAAGGAATTTATTATAAATTATACCAACTACAGTATAAAGATCAGGAGGTTATTAAAGCCACTTAAACGAGGGAGGAGGAGATGGCAAAAACACGATTCATGACTTTACCCCGTCACATTGATGAAGGCGAAAAACTTCATCCGTCTGCTACAGGGGAGCTTTCCGCAATTCTTAATCAAATCGGTTTAGCTGCTAAAGTAATTTCGCTTGAAGTTAACAAAGCCGGACTTGCTGATATTCTTGGTTTTACCGGTGATGAAAATGTTCACGGTGAACAAGTAAAAAAACTTGATATGTTTGCACACGATACTTTGATTAGAGCACTCGATCATACTGGGCATTTTTGCGTTATGGCTTCCGAAGAAGAGGAAGATATAATTCACATTCCCGCTAAGCATAAGATTGGTAAGTATGTTATCCTTTTTGATCCTTTAGACGGATCATCAAACATTGATGCAAACGTAAGTATCGGTACTATCTTTTCAATCTACAAACGGATCTCACCTGATAATGGCAATCCCGGAACCATGGAAGATTGTCTGCAGCCCGGTATTAACCATGTTGCTGCCGGATATATTGTTTACGGCTCGAGCACTATTTTTGTTTATACTGCGGGACATGGTGTACACGGTTTTACACTTGATCCGGCTTTCGGAGAATTTTTGCTTTCTCACGAAAACATAAAAATGAAACCGCGCGGGGGTATCTACAGTATTAATGAAGGCAACTATAAATATTGGCATCCCGGTCTTAAAAAATATATTAAACATCTTCAGGCATGGGATAACCACGAAAAACCTTATAAATCACGTTATATTGGTTCAATGGTTGCCGATATTCACCGCAATCTTTTATATGGCGGAATTTTTATGTATCCGGCAGATAAAAGAAATCCAAACGGTAAACTTAGGTTAGTTTATGAATGCAACCCAATGGCATTTATTGTTGAAGCAGCGGGCGGGAAAGCTACCGATGGAAAAAAGAAAAGAATACTGGAATATAAACCGACAGGACTTCATCAACGTGTACCGATTTATATCGGAAGTAAAGATGATATTGATTTGTTAGAAAAATTTATTGCAGAAGAGGAGGTAGCAGTTACCGAATCTTAGGTAGAGAAAAAATCCCCGGGATTTTTTAATTATAAATACTTATTCACTAAAATGTAGATTAGATTT
>DSBF01000196.1 GCA_011049495.1 Ignavibacteria bacterium | reverse complement strand
GTCTAATCCGTGAGCAGTAATTTGCTTTGGAATAATATGCCGTTTTGCAATTTCTCTTTTTTCAAATTCGAGATAACCGGGTAGTTCAATAATTTCCATTCTATCCTGCAAAGGAAGTGGAATATTCCATCTTATATTTGCAGTAGTGATAAACATTACTTGCGATAAATCATAATCAATATCGAGATAATGATCGTTGAAAGTATGATTTTGTTCCGGGTCAAGTACTTCCAACATTGCCGAAGATGGGTCGCCTCTAAAGTCCATACTCATTTTATCAATTTCATCAAGAAGCATTACCGGGTTAATTGTACCAGCTCGTTTCATAGATTGAATAATTTTACCAGGCATTGAACCAATGTATGTTCTTCTGTGTCCTCTAATCTCCGCTTCATCTCTAACTCCGCCTAAACTTATACGAACGAATTTTCTGCCTAATGCTCTAGCAATTGATTTGCCGAGTGAAGTTTTTCCGACTCCGGGAGGTCCGACAAAGCATAATATTTGTCCCTTCATTTCTTTTACTAAATTGAGAACGGCAATATGTTCAACAATTCTTTCCTTCGGTTTATCCAAACTGAAGTGGTCATCGTCAAGAATCTTACGGACATTATTGATATCAAGATTATCTTTAGTTTTATTCTTCCACGGTATATCAATTAGCCAATCAAGATAATTTCTAATCACCGAAGATTCGGGTGAGCTAGGTGGAGTTTTCTTCAACTTATTAAATTCTTCAAGTGCTTTTTCTTCAACAGGTTTGGGCATTTTTGCTTTTTTAATCTTCTCTCGAATTTTTGTGAATTCGGGTGAAGCTGCATCGTCTTCTCCCAATTCATCTTGAAGTATTCTTATTTGTTCTTGAATAATAAATTTACGTTGGGTTTTCGAAATGTTTTCTTGAACCTTAGATTCAATTTCTTTTTCCACTTTAAGGATATCTACTTCGGAACTGAGGATTTTTATTACTTCATAAAACTGATCTTTTAACGAAAAAGTCTGAAGTATCCTCTGCTTGACTTCTATGCTTTGATTTATATTTGCAGCTACATAAAATAATTTGCGGTCAAGTTCATCTATGTTTTCATATGCACTAATTGTTTCTATGGGTATGCTTCTGTTAATCTTTACATACTCTTTAAACATATTTGTCATTTGTCGAACTAAAGCATTCATTTCTTTTTGGTCTTCAACTCCCGGTAAAATCACCTCAACTTCTGCTTCAAAAAAGTTTTGATTCTCGACAAAGTTTTTAATCTTTCCTTGAATAATTCCATCAACAAGAATTTTCATTAATCCGTTTGGGAGCTTTAGTATCTGGATAATTTTAGCGATAGTTCCTTCTTTATAGATTTCATTAATTGTGGGTTCTTCGATATTAGCTTTTGTTTGAGCTGAAAGGAAAATGTACTTTGAATTTTCCAATGAAAAGTTTGCGGCACGAATGGATTGTTCTCTTCCTACCAATACAGGAAAAATCATGTAAGGAAAAATAACAGTATCGCGTAACGGTAATACAGGTAAACGAGTCGGGATATCATCTACAATCAAATTCTCCGCAATTTTATCCATTATTTTTTCATTCATCGAGTATAAATCTCCATTTAATTCATATAAACTTTTCAAATATACCAATAATCGTTTTCGCCGACAAGAATAGCAAAAATTACTCATCCTAACTTTTAATTCATTGGTGAACTCATTAAGTTTTCATTATTAATAAAAGGGTGGAAGTTCATGCTAAACAAAATAATTGAAATTGCTAAAGAAGCCGGAGAAATTGCAAGAGAAGGTTTTCAAAGTAAGTTTGAAGTTGACTACAAATCAAATAGTTCTGATCTTGTAACCGAATACGATAAAAAAGTTGAATCAGCAATTATCAATTTTATAAAAAAGGAATTTCCTACACATTCAATCTTAGCTGAGGAGAGTGGGCAATCGGAAAAATCATCGGAATTCAGATGGGTTATTGATCCGATTGACGGGACAACAAATTTTGCGCACGGACTTCCGATTTTTTCGGTATCTATCGGAGTACAAAGAAATGGCAATACTATCTACGGTGTTGTAAATGATGTAATGATGAATACTATTTATTCCGCTGAGTTTGGAAATGGCTCATATAGCAACAACACCAAACTAAAGGTATCATCAAATTTTGAATTAAAGAAAAGTCTGCTGGTAACCGGTTTCCTATATGATTTGGAGAATTATTTACCAAATATCTTAGAGAAGTTCTCGGAATTTTTGTTGAAATCGAGAGCAGTAAGAAGACTCGGTTCGGCGGCTATTGATTTTTGCTATGTTGCTGCCGGAGTATTTGATGGATTTTGGGAAATGAATTTGCATCCTTGGGATATGTGTGCCGGAAAATTAATTGTTGAAGAAGCCGGCGGCTTAGTTACCAATTTTACGGGTAAAGATATTGATATTTTCTCAAAGGAAATTTTAGCAACTAACGGTAGAATTCATTCTCAAATGCGTGAAATTCTTACTTCTTAGTTTATCTTCAACTCCCCTGGGTCAGCTGATTATTTGGTGGCAAAGTGCTTTATTTATAAATTTTCGATCACTTGAGATTGTGAATATAATAGAAGTTCCTTTTATTCCTGAATTCTGACGTATGCGCAAAAAAATTAGTCTCCGTATGTGATTGAATTATAT
>DSBF01000355.1 GCA_011049495.1 Ignavibacteria bacterium | reverse complement strand
ATATGAATGTTGACACTGTTACTTACTATGTTCAATCGCTCGAAAATTTTGGATCACGATTTGAGTATAATGAAAATAGAAAAGATATAGCAAATTGGTTAAAAGATCAGTTTACTGCTATGGGATACGAACAAGTAGAGCTTGATTCTTTTTTAGTCATAACCAGGTATAATAATAATGTCCCGGTTATGCAATACAATGTAGTCGCAACTCTTACAGGATCAACCAGACCTGATGAAATTTACATAATCGGTGGACATTATGATTCATATAATCAAACTGGTGATCCGCATGTTTTTGCACCGGGTGCGGATGATAATGCGAGCGGTACAGCCTCAGCATTAGAAACTGCGAGAGCTATAAAATCAGCAGGATATCAACCTTCGGCAACTATAAAATTTGTCTGCTTTGCTGCAGAGGAATTAATGCTTTCCGGGAATTCCGGTTCGGAATATATGGCTGAAAAGTACCGTGAACAAAACATCAATTTAAAACTGATGATAAATAATGATATGATTGCTAATAATCCGAGACCGTTGAATGAAAGTATGGTCAGCGTAAATTATTATACAGGAAGCGAGACTTTAAAAGATATTGCAATGAGCTTAATGGATCAATATAGTGTAGTAACTCCAATGGAAGGCGGCAGAGATGTTTGGACCGACAGCCGTTCATTCCACGAAGAAGGATTCCCAGCAATATATTACGATGAATATGATTTTAGTCCGAACTACCACACATCGAATGATGTGATTGCAAATTGCGATATGGAATATTGTACGGAAGTAATCAAGGGTTCTGCAGCCATGCTTATATATAGTGTCGAGTCTCCATCACCAGTACATAATTTAAATGTATTTGATTTTGGAGATGGCGCTACGCTTGTTTTTACATGGTCGCCAAATACCGATTCCGATTTTAAAGAGTATAAGCTCTACAGTGGTCGTTCAGCTGATTCTTTGGATTATATTGATTCTATCACTGATACAACATTCAATCTTACCGGTTTATCAGATGGTGTAAAGTATTTTTTCGGAGTGAGTGCTTCGGATTTTGATGGGAACGAGACGCTGTTAACCAAAGTCTCAGCGGTACCCAATAAATTGCCAAAAGCTCCTGGTGGAGTTCAAGCGATTCCGGCATAGTACAAAATTGAGTTGAGCTGGCTGTCAAACGTTGAACTCGATTTACTTGGATACCAAATTTATAAGTCAAAACTTGATTCTATTGGGAATAGACTTGCTACAAATACATTCTTTACTTCGGAAACGTCTTTTATCGATGAAGATTGTGAAAGTGGAGTTTGGTATTTGTATGAGGTCGCAGCTATGGATGTAAATTCTAACCTCAGCGTTAATAATACAGCAATAGAATCCAGGTCGGTTTCTTTGGATAAAGGTGTTTTGTTTGTAAATCAAACCACCGGAAGAGATGGTTCTCCGGTCAATCCGACACTCGAAGAGATAAACGATTTTTATAATTCATTGGCTGAAGATTCTTTTGAGTCGGACTATGTTAATATAAACGAAACGAAAAAAGCAAACATGGCACATCTCGGAGCTCATGAACTCATCATTTGGCATGTTGATCACTTTGATGACGTAAATCAATCCGAGTATTCTGAATATATTGATCTGATAGGTGAGTATTTGTTATACGGGGGTAATTTATTATTTACCGGGTTTAGGCCTGTTCGTGCTTTTTCGTATGAGTTTGGCTATGTGAATGAGTTTTCTCCCTATGTTTTTATTTCAGGATATCTTAACATTGCAGCCTCTTTCTATGCACCGTTTACTCTATTTAATGAAGCTGTAAGTGAAGAATTCGGTTATCCAACTTTAGAGATTGATCCCTCAAAAGTAGCATGGGAAGACGGACATCTAAAAAATATTGAGTCAATTGCTCCTACGGAAGAGGGAACTACGATTTATAGTTACGGAAGTGATTATGATATTAATACCCTCAAAGGATCGATGGCCGGCAGATCTGTTGGAGTTTTGTTTCAATCTTCAATTTATGATTATAGTTCAATAGTTCTATCCTTTCCTTTGTTTTACACAAAGCAGGCGCAGGCAAGACAATTTTTGCGATATACATTAGAAAATGTATTTAATATTCCGACTGGAATTAATGATGGGTCTAAGGAGGAAAAAATAAAGCACAACTTTTATTTATCCCAAAACTATCCAAACCCCTTTAATCCAAGCACCACAATAAAATTCACAATTCCAAACGTAGGGGACGAAAATTTTCGTCCCATACAAACCAAATTAATTGTGTACGACATTCTCGGTAGAGAAGTAAAAACTTTAGTCAATGAAATCAAATCACCAGGCACATACGAAGTAAAGTTTGATGCATCTGGTTTATCAAGTGGAATATATTTTTATACATTACAAAGTGGTACATTTATACAAACCCGCAAAATGACGTTGATGAAGTAATATTTCATAAATTCTCGGAATCAAAAAAAAATGATTCCGGGAATATGAATTATTGAGTTTACATTCATAAAGCAATTCTAAATTTCCCAAGAGTTACCCCAAAATTCTAAGAACAGTTTAATCGACAATTTATCATTAGCATATCCACGGCAAAAAAAAGCGTAAGCCGCTAATTCGCGAATTTGCGGCTAAAAAAAGGGACTCGTTTTATGTGATGAGTCT
>DSBF01000103.1 GCA_011049495.1 Ignavibacteria bacterium | reverse complement strand
GAATTTTCCGATAGGAAACCGTAACCTGGATGCACAGCATCGGCACCGATTTCTTTTGCGATTTTAATAATTTTAGGAATGTTTAGATATGATTCATTTGCCGGTGCGGGTCCAATTAGATATGCTTCATCTGCAACTCTTACATGCAGCGAATTATAATCGGCTTCTGAATAAATAACAGCAGAAGTTATATCCAACTCTCTGCAAGCTTTTGCAATTCTTACAGCAATTTCACCTCTATTGCAGATCAGAATTTTTTTGAACATCTATTTTAACTCAACGATTGTTATCCCATCTCCCCCAAATTCAATTTTTGCAAAGTAAAAATCCTTAACATGATCGTGCTGTTTAAGGACATCGTGAACAGTTTTCTTTAAAGCTCCTGTTCCTTTACCGTGCAAAATTTCAATTTTTGAAGAATTTGCAGCAAAAGCATCATCAATAAATTTAATCACTTTGAACTCAGCCTCTTCGGGTAACTCACCTCTAATATCGAGTCGTTCGCTTTCTAATAAAAACTGATATTGTGGTTTAATATACGATTTTTCTTCGAATTTATTTGCTGCCGAAGGAATTAAATCAGAATATTTTACTTGTATTTTTAGATTGCCTGTCAGCAGAGTAGCTTTATTTTTTTCTTTATTAAGTTCTTTGACTAAGCCAATTGTTTCTGTTCCTTTAACTTTTGCGTAAGAATTTAGTTTTACTTCACCGTTGATAGTTTCTAATTCTCTTTCTTGTTTTAGTTTTGATTGAACCTTTTTTATTTCTTCAATTTGTTTTCTTTCTTCTTTAATAACATCTTTAGCAGCATTTGATTCACGGATGTGCTTTATAGCATTTTCAATTTTCTTATTTACATCTTTCAAATAAAATTCCGCATCTTGCTGTGCCTTTGTTAATATTTGTGATTTTTGCTGCTCAAGTTTGGTAATTTTTTCTTGGTACAAATTGGTTAATCCTTTTAACCGGACATTTTCTCGTTCAATCTCGTCAAGTTTAGTTTTATATTTCTTTGATTTTTGTTCAAGATCGGTTAAGAATTTTTCAATTTTGTTTTTATCACTATCGAGATAATTACCGGCAAGACTTACAAAATCTTTATCATATCCTAATCTCTCGGCAATTTCAAAAGCATAACTTGAGCCGGGTAATCCTTGAGTAAATTTATAAGTCGGCTGTAATTGCTCTTGATCAAATTCCATTGAAGCATTTTGAAACCCGGGTAAATCATTTGCTGCTAATTTAACTGAGCCATGATGAGTTGTCGCAAAAACAATTGAATATTTTCTCTGCAATTGAATTAAAATAGCGATAGCAAGCGCAGCACCTTCAACCGGGTCTGTACCGGTTCCTATTTCATCAATTAATACTAATGATTTTTTATCGGCTGTATTCAGAATTGATTTTATATTCGATAAATGAGAACTAAAAGTACTGAGATCATTATCAATAGATTGTTCATCTCCCATATCAATTAATATCTTTTCAAAGAAATAAAAATTCGAATCCGGATCTGCCGGTATATGTATACCGCTTGCAACCATCATCGAAAGCAAACCGACGGTTTTGAGAACAACAGTTTTACCCCCGGCGTTTGGTCCGGTAATTAAAATTAAATTTTCGTTTTCCAGTTTTAAGTTAAGCGGAACTGTATTTTCTCTGCCAAACTTTTTCAATAATTGAGGGTGCCTTGCATCAATTATTTGAAGTGGTTTATCATTAATAACTGATGGAAAAGAACCTATTATTTCTATAGAATATCTTGCATTTGCAAAAATTTTATCCAATTCGGTAATAATCAGTAAACTATCCAAAAGGTTATTCGAATATTCGGAAATCTTTATAGTAAGATTCTTTAATATCTTTTCAATTTCTCTTTGCTCGGCAAATTTGAGAGATAGAATTTCATTGTTGAGTTCAAGTGTTTCTTCAGGTTCGATATAAACTGTCTGACCGGTTTGCGATTCGGAGTGAATAAATCCTTTTACATGCCGTTTGTGTTCAGCCTTAACCGGGATTACAATTCTGCCTTCTCGAAGTGTTATATACTCTTCTTGAACAAGATAAGACTCGGAATATTTTTTAAGAATCCTGTTAACGAGTTTTCTTAATTGCTCACTTTTATCGTTAATCTCTTTTCTTGTTTCATTTAATTTTTGCGAAGCATTATCTCTAATCTCGCCGCTTTCTGTGAATACTTGGGTGAAGTGATGTTCAAAAACTTTATCGACAAATAAATTGCGGGTTAGATTGACCAACAAGGGAACAAAAGTTTTCTCTTTGAAGAAAATGAATAAAACTCTTGAAAGTTTGGCAAGCTTTAGAATATCAAGAATATCTTTGACATTCAGAAAGACACCTTCAACTTTAGCTCGCTTAATTGCTTCTGAAATATCCGGCAAATACTCAAATGGAGGAATATCCGTATTGATTAGTACTTCTTTTGCCTCGGTTACCAAATCACCTTGATTAACAGCATCATCAACATTGTTAAATGGTTTTATTTGCAGAACACTCTCTTTGCCTAATTCGGTATAAGTGTAATTTGATATTTGCTCTAAAACTTTACCAAACTCTAATTGCTCTGTAGATTTTTTTGATATCATAATTCGCGAATTATAGTTGAATCAATTTCTATTTCTTCAAGATTTATAGAATCTTTTTCTTC
>DSBF01000343.1 GCA_011049495.1 Ignavibacteria bacterium | reverse complement strand
TTTACTCGATGAAAACAGTGACGAAATAAATTTAGCGACCATTGAAGCGGAAAGAATTCTATTAATATTTTATGCAAGTTGGTGTCCACATTGTAAAGACTTATTGCCGGAAATACACAAGCTTTATAAAGAGAAAAAGAGTTTTAAAGTAGTTGCAATTTCCTTGGATGAGCAAAAAGAAGATTGGGTTTCTTTCATTACAGATAATAATCTTGATTGGATAAATGTATCTGATCTGAATGGATGGGAAAGCAAAGCCGCGCAAGATTTTTTTATTTATGCAACTCCTACTATGTTTTTGATAGATGATCAAAGAAAAATTTTATCTAAGCCATTAAGTATAAACGAACTTAGACATGATATCCATAATCAAAAAGTAAATTGAATTTTGCTGTAAATTTTTGTCAGCTCTACTTCTTGCGAAATCGAATTTACTTTTCATCTGTAACACAATCAATAACAGATCCTAATTTGTATTCTACCTTTTCTTATTCATTTCTCTTTGCTTATTTTTACTTAATTCTAAACAGGGCATTATGAAAAAAGTAGTTCTACACAAGGGAAGAGAGAAATCTCTACTTCGCAAACATCCGTGGATTTTCTCCGGTGCAATTAATTCTACGGATGAAAATATTGAGTTGGGTGAAACCGTTCACATCTTTTCAGCAAATAATAATTTTCTTTGTGTCGGCGCTTACTCTCCTCATTCACAAATTCGTGTTAGAGTATGGGATTTTAATCAAATAGATATTAATAAAAATTTCTTTGAAGAAAGAATTAAATCAGCATTAAACTTCCGTAAATCTGTTATTGATGATAAAAAGTATAATGCATATCGATTAATAAATTCTGAATCCGATAGTTTACCCGGATTAATTGTTGACAAATATAATGACGTTCTTGTTTGTCAATTTATTTCAGCCGGTGCCGAGAGATGGAAACAAACAATTATTGAAATCCTTGTTGAACAATTAGAACCAACTGCAATTTATGAAAGATCGGATGCCGATGTTCGACAGAAAGAAGGTTTGAAACCGGTAAAAGGAATGTTATTCGGTAAAATCGATTCAGGTGAAGTTATTATTCAAGAAGATAATCTCTCATATATTGTAAATATTTTCACCGGACATAAGACCGGGTTTTATCTTGATCAAAGAGAAAATCGAAAAATCATTTCGGAATATTCAAAAGGAAAAACGGTTCTCAATTGTTTTTCTTACACAGGCGGATTTGGAATTGCTGCAGCCGCTAACCAAGCCGAGCACATAACGAATATTGATTCATCCGATGAAATTCTAACGATTGCTGAAAGAAATTTTCAGTTGAATAAAATTCCCGAAAATAAATTCACAAATCTCAAAGCTGATGTTTTTAGTGAATTAAGAAAGTTAAAATCGGAGGACAGGAAATTTGATTTAATTATTCTCGATCCGCCAAAATTTGTTGAAGGTAAAAGCAGTCTAAACAAAGCAAGCAGAGGTTATAAAGATATCATCATGCTTGCAATGCAATTGTTAAATGAAAACGGATTGCTTTTTACTTTTTCATGTTCGGGTTTGATGACGCCGGAATTGTTTAATAAAATTATCGCCGACGCCGCAATTGATGCCGGAATAAATTTTTCTATTATCGATCGGCTCTGGCAGTCTACTGATCATCGGGTTACAACATGTTTCCCGGAATCACTATATTTAAAGGGATTGTTAGTTAAAAGGGATTAAATATTATGAAGAAAAAAGGTATCAGAGGAATGATAGAAAAACTCAATGAGCCGAATAATTTTATTTCGGGTATTTATAATTACTGTGACGGTTGGTGCGAAAGATGTTCGTATACCGACCGCTGTCTAAATTATTCTTCTCGGGATGAGTATGGTTTTAACAATGAAGATGATGAGGGCACATTAGATAATACATTGGATTCAGTGTTCGAAATATTCTCAGACATAAGTGCTTTTTTAAAAGAAGAAGCTGAAAAAAGTGGAATTGATCTTAATGAAGAAGTTGATATGAGCGACTATGAAAACGCAAAAGAGAAAGCTTACTCTCATCCTCTAACAAAAAAAACTTATAAATACTTTCAGTTAGTAAATGATTGGTTCAAGTCGCGTAAAGAAATTGTTACACAGCAAACTGACGAGTTTATTAAATTTGCCGAATTGGGTTTTGATGAAGAAAAAATTCAAAGTAATGTAAATGAATTTCAAGATGCGATTGAAGTAATTCAATGGTACTATACTTTAATAAGAGTAAAAATTATTAGGGCACTTCATACAAAATTTGATAAATCTTATGTTGATGAAGAGTTTACATTTGAACAAGTTAACACATCGGCTAAAATTGCTTTAGTTGGATGCGAAAAATCATTGGCTGCTTGGAAAACTCTATATGAATATCTTAAAGAAGACGAGGATAAAATTTTGACTATCCTTGCTTATCTCGACAAATTGATCAAATCGATTAAAGAAGAGTTCCCGGATGTTGCCGAATATAAGCGACCTTACTTTGATTAGTGAATTGGTAAATTATCTTTCGTAACTAATTTTATTTTTTAATAATATTGTTATACAACAAAACTGCGAAATCAATGAAGAAAATTATTCTGTTTTTACTCTTTGTAATTTATGTTTCTGCACAGGTAGAAAACGTCCCTTTAGATCACAGTGTTTATAC
>DSBF01000342.1 GCA_011049495.1 Ignavibacteria bacterium | reverse complement strand
GATGAACTTAATAAACGAATAAAAATAAATGACAAAGAATTCAAAAAATATTATTACGGTTATGTATTAATCCGTATATTGCAAACACTCGGGGCATACGGTTTTAGAGGTTATTATGAACGGAAGGAACATTTTTTAAAAAGTATTCCTTTTGCACTCAACAATATTAAATGGCTTTTAGAGAATTGTAAGTTAGATCTTTCGTTAAACGAATTAATTTCTGCGTTGAATAAGTTGTTAAAAAAAGATTTTGACAAAAAAATTATGGAGTAATTCATGTTAAAACTTACCATAACAAGTTTTTCATACCGAAGCGGGATTCCTGAAGATAAAAATGGTAACGGCGGTGGATATGTTTTTGATTGCAGGTTGTTGCATAATCCCGGCAGATATGATGAATTTTTAAATTTAACCGGTAAGGATCCTGAGGTAATGGATTTTCTTAAAAAAAATAGTGAAGCCGATAAATTTATAAAAGATGTTAAAAGAATTATTTATAGATCAATAACTGCCTATAAAAGAAATAATTATACCAATCTTATGATAAACTTCGGTTGTACAGGGGGAAGACATCGCTCTGTATATTGCGCCGAAAGAATTGCTAATCGATTAATGTATGAATCGGGGATTGAAGTTGAGTTGATTCACACTGAATTAGAAAAGGAGAATAAACAATGAAAGCAATGATTTTTGCCGCAGGTTTAGGTACAAGACTTCGTCCAATCACCGAAACAATTCCTAAACCATTAGTTGAAATAAAAGGGAAAACACTACTGGAGATTACTATTCAAAAATTGATTGAAAATGATTTTGATGAAATAATTATCAATGTGCATCATTTAGCAGATCAGATAATTTCTTTTCTCAAAGAAAAAAAATTCGATGCTCGTATTGAAATATCCGATGAAAGCAAACAACTTTTAGATACCGGCGGTGGACTAAAAAAAGCTTCTTGGTTTTTTGATGACGGAAAACCCTTTCTTGTTCATAATGTTGATATTGTTTCAAATCTTGATTTAAAAAAGATTTATCAAAACCATCAACAAAACGAAGTAATTGCTACACTTGCAGTTAGTAAAAGAAAGACCTCACGTTATTTTATTTTTGATGAAGACGGAATACTTTCAGGATGGCAGAATGTAAAAACTAACGAACAAAAAATTACAAGAAACATAACCTCTATTAATAAACTTGCATTCAGCGGTATTCAGGTAATTGACCCGGAATTATTTAAATTCTTTCCCGAAGCGGAAGTTTTTTCAATAGTTGACCTTTATTTAACAACTTCCAAGTTAGAAAAAATAAAATCATTTCAACATGAGGATTCAAACTGGTACGATGTTGGAAATATGGAAGAATTAGAATTATTAAGTCACCTTACGCACAAACATTGAAGGTTGCTTGTTTTTAACCTTCAATGTTGCATTAATTGGCTAAAATTAAGTTACCTTAAAGGTCTGAAAACAGTAACCTTTAAGGTAATAACATCTTTGCGTAAGGTGAGTTATTAAATAAAAACTAAGTAATTGGTAAAAGAATTTACTTTATAAATCATCCTCATCTCGTTTTCTGAACCTCCCAACATATGATTTTCCTCGTTTCAATTTGAAACATCAATCAATTTGATACAATCATTTGTTATAAAATAGCCGAAAAGAGAGAAAAAAAGCTTAAAAGGACGTGGCATATCAATTGAGTAATAGAATGAAAATGCCCCCTCATTTTAGACGTAAAAAAATTCGAACACACGTCTGGTTCGTTACTGAGAGGGCGGAACATTTGGTTGTCTCTTGGCTGGTGGCAGCTAAATCTCTTTCGCCCTTCTTTTTTGCTATAACTCCTTTCTTGTAAATAATTTAATATTTCCATATTTTTCAGTTCTTTTGAAAAGTTATATTTAAAATACAGGTATATTGTTATGAAAAGAACGTATCAACCTAGCAATAGGAAACGAAAAAACAAGCACGGATTCCGTGAAAGAATGGCTACCAAGAACGGAAGAAAAGTTCTTGCCCGAAGAAGAGCTAAGGGAAGAAAAAAATTAACCGTTAGCGACGAATAATAATGTGAAGAAGCAAGGTTTTTCAAAATCAGAACGAATTAAACGAAAAAATGATTTTGAAAAGGTCTATAATTTTGGTACTACAATTTACTCTTCCGGTAGAAAATTAAAAGCAACTTACTTTTTCGATAAAACAAACGAACGCGGCTTAATTAAAGCTGCGTTTGCTGTTCATAAGAAGGCGGGCAAAGCCGTTTGGCGTAATAGGATGAAACGATTGTTAAGAGAATCTTTCCGTCTTAATAAAGAGAATTTTTACGAAAGTTTGGATTTGTCGGGCTATATGTTGTTAATTGTTTTTTCACCCAATACTCTTAATGAAAAGACCGATAAAAAAATTAAACTTGCTGAGGTTATGCCTTCCTTGGTAGAGATTATGAGCAAAATTAATGTTCCCGAAAAATAGATGCGCAATGTTTTTATATATCTTATTAAGTTTTATCAGAAAATCATTTCTCCGTTATTCCCGCCTTCATGTAGATTCTATCCAACCTGTTCGGAATATTCGGTTCAGGCATTTAGAAAATACGGTGTGCTCAAAGGGGGTGCTAAATCAATTTGGAGAATATTAAGATGTAATCCCTTCAATAAAGGGGGGTACGATCCTGTTG
>DSBF01000528.1 GCA_011049495.1 Ignavibacteria bacterium | reverse complement strand
GGTTATATATGATGAATTCTATCCGAAAAAATCCAAACACATCATCGACGAAATCGACAAAGTATTAGCCGAGCATTACGGTTTCACGGAAGAGGAATTGGATTTTATAATAAACTACGATATAAAGTACAGGATGGGAAAAGAATTAAATGCTGAGAGTGAGGAGTAAATTTAAAATAAAAAAGGAGATGCAGGCAACAACTTAAATTCCGCTAAGCGGAACCGCTGTTGCTTTATCTCCTTGTTATGTTAAAACTTGTTAAAAAATATAATTTATTATCGAAAAAACCAAGTGAAAATTTATGGAATATATAAGCAAAGAACAATTTAATGATTCTGGTCTATTAAACAAGTCTCAACAACTATTTGTTTCTAAATGGTGTGAGCAATTTAATTGGGATACTATTGACACATACCGGGTTAGAGTGATGAATTCGTTAACGATTCTTTGGGAATTATGTCAAGTAGTAGATGATTGTATACAAGACTCGATAAGCATTGAAAACATAAAAATGGTTTGCTTAGAAACCGAAAGAATTCTAACAAATGATGATATCTTAAACAAGTATTATCCAGCAGAATCAAAATATGTGGTTAACGTAGTCCAAAAATTTATAAAAAAGCCAGACTTACGTGAACTCATTACACTTAAATCCGATACTGAGCTATTACGAGATCTTCTTGAAAAGAATTATCTAAATAATCTTCTTGAAGAGTTACAAATCGAAATTTTAGAGAATAAGGAACCGAATAATATATCATTTTTAGTAAATGCACTCGGTACTACTTTGTTGTGGGAAGGATTTTCCTATAGATTTTTATACCAGCTAAGGGATATATTTCTCGACCCGAGGTCCAAGATAACTTTTGAAGAAAAATTTGAACAATTTATTAAGGATATAACACCCTCACAAAAAAACTTCTCGGTTTACATTAAATTCACTTCGAGAAAAGATATTGCCAAGATAAATGAATCTTTGGGAATAAAGTTGCAGAATGAAGCCTTTTCGTTAAAAAATTCTAGCGATCTATATAAAGAATTTCAAAGCCAGCCGGGAAACATTTGTTGTCACCTTGAGCATATAGAAGCTCTCGACTATATGGCAGCAACTAGAATTGCTATTGAAAAATTAACTTGGCTTCGCAACCTTGTTCGTTATGAATTCAGAAAAACTGAGTTTAAAATCTCACCTAAGATTTTAGTAATGGATGAATCTGACGAAACAGAATTTATGGACTATACGGAACAACGTCCGTTAGGTTTTATTTCAACCGGAAGCTTTGGAAAGTTCCGGTACTATTTGGATAACTGGGGAAAGGCATTGAGCCTTACCGAAAAAAGATTAGATGGTCCTTCTCGTGAAAAGTTAATTAATTCGTTTCAATTCTTTAGGATGGGACTAGATTCTGAGTCATTGGAATCAAAATTTATTCATACATGGATTGCACTTGAATATTTAATGAAACGTGGCGAACATGGTAGTATAATTAGCTTGCTTCAACAGTTTCTACCAAAAGTTATTGCAACAAAATATTTTGGAAAAATTCTTATAAATTTATCTGCAGATTTAAAAAGATTAAAGGTGCCTATTGATATATTAGAAAAAAATAATTTAACTGTCGAAAAAGGTAAAATCAAACTCGAATCACTTTTCAATGTTCTTTCTGATATAACTGCTTCACAAAAACTCTGTGATGATATTACTAATCCATTCTTAATTGAAAGAATATCTAAACTAAGTACAATCTTTAGTGATTCTAAAAATATGAGAGAAAGAGTCATTAACCACAGAAATGATTTGGAATGGAATCTTCAAAGAATCTATCGTCTTAGAAATAAAATTATTCATAGTGCAAAAACTAGTATGAACATTTATCAATTAGAAAGTAATCTTGCATATTATTTTACTGTACTTTTTGAGATAGTCCTCTTTGAATCTTCACACAGCCAAGTCAAGACTTCAATAGAGGATATATTTCTAAAGTATACAGCTAAATATAATTATATGGAGTATTGTATTGGGACTAATAATTATAATTTTGGAGTATTAGTAAATTAAGGTCTCTTAGTCATATAAGTAGTCGGACTTTATTGTTGAAAATTTCACCTGTTTACATACTTGCCCACTATATGAAAGTAATAAGCTGGTTGGTCAAACATCAGCCGGGCATTACGGTTTTACGGAAGAGGAATTGGATTTTATAATAAACTACGATATAAAGTATAGGATGGGGAAGGAGCTGAACTCGGAGAGTGAGGAGGAGTAATGATGTGGGAATAGGTTTTATTATTAAAGACTGTGCATAACAAGTAAAGTTATCATAATTTTGATTGTGAGAAAAATTAATACAAAATTATATTTATCCGTAATTTACCCTATGAATGAAATGGAGTTGTAAGATGAATAAGGAAAAAAGAGCAAGTTCAAAATCAAGCAATTCTGCAATTTTTAATAATGGCAGCAAATGGCTAAAAATGGATTTGCATTTGCATACAGATTCGGATAAAAGTTTTCATTACCCGGGAAGTAATTTTATTCAGGATTATGTAGAAGAATTAAAGAAGAAATCCGTTAATATTGCTGCAATTACGAACCATAACCAATTTGATTTTGATGAATATGCTTCTCTTTCGGAAGAATGTAAAAAAGAAAATATATGGTTATTACCTGGG
>DSBF01000394.1 GCA_011049495.1 Ignavibacteria bacterium | reverse complement strand
GGCGACAAATGTCGTAATAGTAAATAGTATCAAGACACAAGATATAAGACACAAGATTTTTGCAGCAGACCTGTCCGCCGAGTTTGTTGCATAAGTCATTTTATTGCCGTCCTCTTCAGTGGACGGAGAAAATGACTACTGACTATGTGTGGACTTTAGTCCCATTTGAGTTTTCTTTATGGGGCTAAAGCACTCTTTTCTTTTTTTGTTTTCATTCTCCGTCGGTTGAAACCAACGGCAATTTTTCTTTAATATAGTTATGCAACAGACTCTGCCGTCAAGCAGGCTTCACGTCTGCGGTTTTTTTATTATACCTGTCTTTTATTTGTCATACCATTATCACATATTTGTTTTTCATTTCACTAAATAAAATTACTCGTGAATCCGTGGATAGGAATTAAAGGTCTTCCCAAAAACATTTGGCTTATATCCATTGCATCGCTTATTAACCGAAGCGGTACAATGGTTATTATATTCCTTACACTCTATGTATCACAGAGTTTGGAGGAGAGCGCAACACGAGCCGGACTTGTTGTTGCTGTTTACGGACTCGGTGCATTTATTTCCGCGCCTTTCGTCGGCAGGTTGAGCGATAAGATCGGCGAAATTCAATTAATGAAAATATCCTTGTTCGGTTCTGCGGTTTTTCTATTTATTTTTTCTTTTATACATGATTATTACTTAATACTTCTATTAAGTTTTTTATGAGCAATAATAAACGAAGCATTCAGACCGGCAAGTTTATCTTTTATCTCAAACGAAAGCACATCTGCACAAAGAAAAACTGCATTTGCGTTGTACCGACTTGCAATTAATTTAGGGATGAGTATCGGTCCGGTTATCGGCGGCTTGTTAAGTGAAATAAGTTACAGTCTATTATTTTATGTTGATGCCGCAACGTGTTTTGCTGCCGGAATTTTTCTAATGGTTGTAAAATGGGATTTAAGAAAAAGAACCGGCGAAGAACAAAAAATAGATTTAGTTGAAAAGAAAACTGCTTTCTTCGCGGCATTATCAAACAAAGCATTTTTATATTTTCTTTTAGCAGCGTTGCCGGTATCAATTGTTTATATGCAGTCTATGTCAACCCTGCCTTTGTATGTTGTAGAGTATTTGAGATTTTCAAACTCAACATTCGGGTTGCTTATTGCAGTCAACACGGTTTTAATAATTCTAATTGAACTTCCGCTTAATGCTTCAATGACGGGATGGAAAGATTTGATCTATTCGTTTACCAAATTTTATCTTGTAAATAACCTTACGCATGAACCTGGAAGGTCATGTGTTTTTGACCTTCCAGTTGCCTTTAACAATTTGCTTGTTGAATTATTCGCCGAACAAAATTTTCTTATCTCTTTCTTTGCCGGCTTTATGCCAATCTTCAGGAACAACTTTCCAATTATTGGACTTCTCGATTAAAACCGTTCCTTTATTTTCGATCCATTTCATTAAATAATAGCGAAGATCTTTCTCGGTAGAGTTAATAATTCTTTCGTTCAATTTATTGTGTTCAATACCGGCTCCGTTTGTAAGATGATTTCCGCCGCCGTTGCCTCTATAAGAATTGACGGCAACAGTGTAAATGTTGTTTTCATCAAAAACTCGTCCGGCTGAAAATCCCTCGATAGTAATTCTTTCGCCAACCGGCTTAGAAACATCCACTATGTAATCAATTCCTTCGGCTGTATCAAAATTGTAATAACGATTTTTCAGCATCGGGGTATTACTTCTTTCCGACCAAATTAAATCTCCGTTATCATCTTTTTCAAAAAGCAGAAGGTGATCGTTTTGGTTTTTCATTTCATTAAACCAAATTGAATACGAATATTCGAGATAGTCTTTAATCTCTTTACCGCTTAACGCTATTGTGTAAAGAAGGTTTTCATATTTATAAAGATTAAACATGTCACGGACATAAACCTCACCTTCTTTTATTTCTGAATTTATAGAAAGAGGGGCGGTGAAGGATATATCCGCACCGGTCAACTCTAATTGTATTGAGTGAATTAAATCGGAAAAGGCAGCATCGCCGAATAAAGCATCGTTAGATGATATTGTTTTGGAAAATTTACCAATCGGTCTTGAAACATAATCTTTTGTCTGCCGGTAAGCGTAGTTGAATTTATTCATAAACTCTTCATCCGGTTTGTAATCTTTTGTTTCAATAATATTGCCGGATAAAGTCGATTCCCATTTTCCGGATTCAGTATTAAAATTCATTTCAACCAATGCTTCAGCAGCAGTAGATGCATAACCTTTTGTACCTAATATCAAAACATCTTTACCGGATTTATCATGGACGAATTTATTCCATCCCAGGTGATCATGTCCGACAAAGATTATGTCGAATCCTTCAACTTGACGGGCAACTAATAAAGAAGCATTTTCATTCTTGTATTTATCTTCTGAGGCATTGTTATAAGTGTAGTCAACCCCGGCATGGAAAAGCCCGACAAGCAGATTGGGATTTTCTTTTTCAGTAATGACATCAACCCATTTTTGAGCCGATTCAATCATATCTTCAAAATACATTCCTTCCCAAATTTTTTCGGGCAGCCAGTGCGGAATATGAGGTGTAATTAATCCAAGAACGGCAATCTTTATTCCATCCTTTTCGATCATTGAATATGGTTGAAAATACGGGTCACCGGTTTCTTTATTAACGGCATTAGCAGCCAGCCAGGGG
>DSBF01000061.1 GCA_011049495.1 Ignavibacteria bacterium | reverse complement strand
GTGTTTTACCACACCAAGCAATAACCGTAACCGATTTATCGGTTTACCAGCACCTTATGTTTCTTAATGAAATCTTCATACTCCTCTGCAAAACTTCTAACTCTGTGATGCTCTTCTTGATTCATGATATACTTTACCACCTTATCCACAATAGACTCAGATACAGAAAATACTCCATAACCCTTTGCCCAAGCAAACTTATAATTAACTTCTTTACTAACCCAATACGATGAACTACCTTTCAATAATTGTAAAACTTCAGCAATAGTTTTGTCGGTTGGAAGATCAATCAAAACATGAACATGATCTGCATTAACGTAATTTATTTTCATATAGATACTTTTCTCTTTAGAATAACGGTGTAGATAATTAGACAATTTCTTGCGTAGTTCTTTCCCTGTTAATGATTTTTCTCTGTTTTGTGTGCCCCATATAATATGAAGCCAAACTTTGGAGTATGATCTTACGGACATTGACCCTCCTATGTTTTTTATTATAATATAGTAAAAACTGAAAACGGTTAAAACCGTTAAAATAGTTTGTTGCCGTTTTCTTGCGCCCAATAGCTGAAGCTATTGGTTAATGAGAAACGGTTATTGCATTTCATTAACCAACGGATTTATCCGTTGGTGTTTTACCACACCAAGCAATAACTGTAACCGGTTTATCGGTTTACCAGCACCTTATGTTTTTTAACGAAGGAGGAATCATTTTCAAGGAATATTTAGTATATTTGCCTTGTTAATGATTATAGAAAAAACAAATGGAAAAACTGATAAAAATATTTAAGAAGAAAAAAGGGTTTGCCCGGATGAAAGAACTTCGTGAAGCGGGAATTCAAACAAGGGAGATAGCCGAAGCAATAGAAACCAAAATAATTGAAAAGATAAAACCCGGTCTCTATAAGCTGAAAGACTATCCCTTTGATGAGAACGAAAGTCTTGTTAGTGTATGCAAAGCAAAATCGAGCGCGGTTATCTGTCTTCTTTCGGCAGCAGCTTTTTATGAACTAACAACATATAATCCAAAAGAGATTTTTGTTGCTGTTCCTCATAACACTGACAAGTTTAGACTTGCATATCCACCATTAAACGTTTATTACTTTATTGACAAGTATTACCAACATGGGATAATTGTACAAGACACCAAAAGTGGAGAGATAAAAATTTATAATAAAGAAAAAACAATTATAGATTTATTTCGTTATAAAGATAAACTTGGTGAAGATGTATTTCTGGAATCTCTTAAAAATTATCTCAGAAGCAAAGAAAGAAAAATCACGAAACTTTCGGATATGGCAGGGAAATTCGATCTTTACAAAAAAATGGAGCCGTATATAAAAGGAGCGATGTAGTGGCAAAAAAACAAATCACAAATATTGCTGCTTCGATAAAAGAGAAACTTGCAAATATATCAAGAAACAACAAGGTTGATTATAACTCTGTATTCAAGCAGTTTGTACACGAAAGATTTCTTTACAGATTGTCGCGTTCGAATTATAAAACAAACTTCATACTAAAAGGTGCGCTGTTGTTCCTTGTTTTTGATATAAGCAGAAATCGACCCACAAAAGATATAGATTTCCTCGGCAAAGATTTTCCAAACGATTTAGAGTTAATCAAAAATGCTTTTAGTCAAATTACTTCTATTCAGTGCGAAGACGGATTAGTATTTGATAGAAAAGAAATTGTAGTTGAACAAATATCAGAGCTCACTAAATATAAAGGAATTAGAGTAAAGCTGAGTGCGTATCTTGAAAACGCAAGGGAAAGAATTCAAATTGATATCGGCTTTGGTGATAAAATATATAAGGGACCTATACTTATTGATTATCCGATTTTACTGGAATTTCCGGCGCCAAAAATTTTTGCATATTCTATTGAATCAGCTATTGCCGAAAAATTTGAAGAAATAGTTACTTTGGGAATTGCAACTAGCAGAATGAAGGACTTCTATGATATTTGGTTCTTTGCAAATACAAGATCATTCAAATCAGATATCTTGAGGGAAGCTATTGAATTAACTTTTGAGAATAGAGGAACTGATATTAATGATAAAGCTTTTATATTTAACGAAAGTTTTAAAAATGATAATCAAAAGCAAACTCAATGGTATGCATACTCGCGGAAAAACAATTTCGAAGTATCAAAATACTTTTTCGATACTGTGGAAGATATAGAAAAATTTATTGCTCCCCTTCTGTTATTGAATGAAAACAAAACATGGGATCCAAAAACTTGGAGTTGGGATTAATCTTTGTTCTTTTCTATTAACCAATAGCTGAAGCTATTGGTTAATGAGAAACTATCATTGCATGTCATTAACCAACACCTGTCCCTACGGGAGATTTACCTGTGCGCCTCTGGCGTATCCGTTGGTGTTTTACCACACCAAGCAATAACCGTAACCGGTTTATTGAGCTTAATAACGATTAGGAGTAAAATTAAGACTATAGAGTAAGAAATTGCGAGCTATCTCAGGAGTTACCCCAAAATTCTAAGAACAGTTAAATCGACAATTTATCATTAGCATATCCTCGGCAAAAAAAAGCGTAAGCCGCTAATTCGCGAATAAATTAGCGTATTTGCGGCTAAAAAAAGGACTCGTTTTATGTGCTGAGTCTTTATTCGCTCAATCCAAAGGCAAAAGCGTAAGCCGGTAATGCGCGAATAAATAAAATATTGTTATAC
>DSBF01000490.1 GCA_011049495.1 Ignavibacteria bacterium | reverse complement strand
ATATATCTCTTTCTCTACTCTTACTCACTCTGTTAATTCTGACAACAGATTTAGTCTTACCCGGTCACATCTTCTTGCCGGATAAAAACCTGCATCAATACAATATCGCCGCAGCAGAAAATCCCTTAACTTACACAACCCCGCCGTTCTGCTTACGCAATTTTAGATTGTTGTTGTCATTGAATGTTAGATTTCGTACAATAGCTTACATATTTAATAAATTTGTTTAAGGTTGAAGATGACAAAAATAATCGAGTTAGAAATACCTGAGGAAATACTCCTGGCAGCTCAAATGGATACACAACGGATGGGCAATGAAATGCGTAAACTTGCGGCATTTGAATTGTTTGCCCAGCGTCGTTTGTCGGGCGGTAAAGCGGCTCAGCTTGCGGGAATACCGAGAATATCATTTCTTCTTGAAGCCGGGAGACGTGGAATAGAATGGCTGCCCTATGATACGGAAGAATTATCAAAAGAGCTTCAAGAGTGACGGTAATCTCAAATACCACTCCCTTTATTTCTCTTTCGGCTGTGGGAAAACTTGAATTGCTGCCTAAATTATACGGTAAGATAACAGTGCCTAAAGCTGTTGTTCAGGAGTTAAATGCCGGAGGTCCGATTCTAGTACCGAATGTAGTAGAACTTTCAAGGGTTAGCATTGTGGATAATATCAGGGATGAGCATGAGAAATTCTTATATAATCTAGACGAGGGCGAACGGCAGGTAATAATTCATGGACTAGCTGCAAAAGCCGAATTGGTGCTTATTGATGAAATTCTTGCAAGAAAAATAGCTTCACATTTGGGTTTAAATATAAAAGGAACACTCGGTATTTTAGTGCAGGCAAAAAGAAAAGGTTTAATAAAATCTTTTACAAATTTAGCCCTCAAGTTGAAAGATCAAGGAATATTTTTTTCAGAACGAATGATAAATGAAATCTCAAAATCACTTAACGAATAACCCCGCGAATTAAAGTAAACAATCAGCGACTGATCCGCTTAAACCTGTTCCGTGTCTCGTGAAATTACGTTTTTGCTCTTTTCCTATTTCACCGGAAACTGTCCGTCTCATACAGATTAGCGTAAATTAGCGAGCAATTCGCGTGGATTAGCGGTCAAAAACATGGACTTCACCCAAACCATATATACTAAATTGTTAAAATGCATTATTGCACAGAACTACAACTTCCTCACATTTGAAGAATTTATTCAAAATGATGAACCAGGGAAAAAGATGGTACTGCGCCATGATGTAGATAAGTTGCCTAATAATTCCTTGCAATTAGCTCAAATTAAAAACTCACTTGGTATAAAAGGTAGTTATTATTTTCGAGTCGTTCCTGAGAGCTATGATTTACCAATAATGGAAAAAATAGCAAACCTTGGTCACGAAATTGGATATCATTATGAAGATGTTGATTTAGTTTACAGCGGTCAGCGGTCAGCGACCAGAATGGAAATGTTGATAGGAGAAGGTTAATTGATTTTGCTTATGAAAGTTTTTGTAAAAATTTGGAATTGTTCAGAAAAAACTTTGACATCAAAACAATTTGCATGCACGGAAGCCCGCGTTCCAAATACGACAACAAAATCATTTGGTCCCAAAGGTATGCCTTCGGCAAAAAGTATAACTACAGAGACTTGGGAATTATTACCAAAAAACGAAACTTGACGGAAACCGTTACCGTTTGACGAAACGGGCATCGCAACCGTAACCGAAAAACGATTCGTCAAGCGTCTGTCGTTAATTATGCCAATATGTCGCCCAACAAAGTAACGTTTACCATCCATCCGGGAAGGTGGAATGCCTGTCCCGTGAAATGATTTTAGCTTTTTTTATTTCATCGGGAACTGTCCCTTTGGGAGATAAACGCAGAAAATTTTTGCGCGAAAGAAAAAGTGAAAGGACTTATCACTTGAGATTTAGATAGTGTTTCATTAATATTGTTTAAAAATTGAGGTGAAAATAGACATGCAATCCAAAAATAAAAAGCATATCGTAAATGAACCTGAGGTTATATATCGCAACAATAAACCTGTCTCGGTCATAATTGATATTGATAAATATAATGAAATGCTTGAACGGCTGGAGGATATAGAAGATTTAGAATATATTCAATCCTTGAAGAAAAAAAAGCTTTCATTTCGAAAACTTGACGATGTTCTAAACGAGATTAACAATGTATGAGATTTATCTTGAATCCTCAGCCGAAAAAGAATTACGGAAATTACCGCACGAACAAATCAATAATATTGCCGAAAAAATTAAAGTACTTTCTAATAGTCCACATCCAAAAGGTGCAAAAAAGTTAAAAGATTCTAACAATTTTTGGAGAATCAGAATCGGAACTTATAGGGTTATTTATGAAGTGAATGAAACTTTAAAGAGAATAAACATCTACAAAATTAAGCATAGAAAAGATGCTTATAGATAAGAGATAAATTTTACTTTATACTGTCTGCCTGCTCTTTAGAAGTAATCAAAACCGTGAAACAATGTTAACGAAGAAGCACTTGAATTAGTTACCGAGGAAAACAAACCTCGCTACGAATCCCAAAATGGTACCTGGAAATAATCGATCTCGATTTTTCCCGAAGGGATCCCTATGGGAGAAACCGTTATAAAACGAATTAATCAAATACCGAAACTATTTTAAGTAAATTGGAATTGTGATTTTACATAGTAATTAGT
>DSBF01000413.1 GCA_011049495.1 Ignavibacteria bacterium | reverse complement strand
TTTTTTGCACATGGCCTAAAAATATCGAAATAAACATTCGTGATCAGAATAATAAGTGTGTCAACAATGTTGAATTGTCTCTTTATAAAAACGATACTATTATTTTGAGCAACATGACTGAAAATGATCAAAGCGTGATGTTTAATGTTCCTTTTAACCTATTTGACCATTACATATTGAAAGGATTCTATAAAGGTTTTAATATCTATGAAGAAAAAATTCCAAAATTTAGTAAAAACATTGATATTAAATTGAATTTATTTGATCTAACCATCAAAGTTAAGGATACTCTGGGCTTTCCGCCTGGGGTTAATTTAAGACCTTATCTAACAAGTTCTGAAATGTTTGAAAAACAAGAGCTTTCTCCATATTACAACAAATGCGGAACATATAAATTTAAAAATCTACCGTCTGCCGTTTATGCTCTTCACTTATCGCATGGCAGTTTTAAACAAGAAGTAAACTTTAATATTTATAGTGAAGGAAATTCAGCTGAGATAGTCTTTCCAGCAGAATATTTTCTAAGTGTCGAACTTCTTGGCTCCAGGGGTGTTTTACTCTCCGATGAAGGAAAAAATATTAAAATTTATAGAGATGGTAAACTTGTCGTTGAATCTTTATCCCAACGCGAAAAGGTCTCTTTACCCCCTGCAGAATATAAAGTATATGTTGAATCTGGGGGCAAGGGAATAGGCATTGACACAGTCATGTTATTAAATGATAAAGAAATTAAAATCGTCACAACTGAAGAATCTATCATCCCTTTCTTAATAATGATATTAACAATAATTTTCATAATTCAGATTACTGTTTTGTTTATAATTAAGAGAATTTCTTTGAACAGTTTCTTGAAATTATTGGCTATGACTTTTATCGTAATTTCTTTGGTCATGCCATGGTGGGTTTTAAATGCCTCAACAAACGATGGTTATGCCAGTAAAAATTCTGAAATGTTTCTTATACCACAAGTAATGATTGAAGAAGTCAAGTACGATGATACGGCTTATTTACAGTTGGCTACAATACCCGAAGTTTTTACAGATTTTCTTGGCTTGCTTTTATTGATTATATCTGTAGGGTTTGTTTTAATAGGAATTAGTTTTCTACCTAATATTTTCTATAAAAAAAGGTTCTACAAATTGCTTATATCAATGAGCATTTTATTTTTAATCATGGTATCATTGGCATATTATTTCGGCATGTCAAAAATAACAGAAATAAGTCTCGGTACTATTCAAGGTGAAGGTGTTCTTGAAGTAATTCTACCAAACGAGGAAACTGTATTTATGCATTCTACGTGGGGGCTTGGCCTAGGTTTTTATTTCTGTATACTGTCTGCAATAACAGCATTATTTGCGGGTATTTCAGATTTCGTTAGAAAAAAATGGCTTAAAAATTTTAAAAAATAAATTAAAAGTGAAATTCATCTCTGCTAAAGTCCAAAAATTTCTTGATTACAAAATGTTAAATATATCTATTTATATAATAAAAATGCTTGAAAAAGGTAGATTGAAATGATTAAAGGAAACGTAAAGAAAATTTTAGTATCACTTTTAGTAATTGCAATGATCTCTACATCCATAAGCAGTGTTATTGCATTTGAAGAAGACAGAAGCTGGCAGATAAAAACATTTGATGCAACTCCCGATAAAGCAAAAATTTACGAAACCATAAATTTTGTCCTTGAGATAGGGGAGTCAGACTCGGGCAGCTCATCAAATCCTGACTCCAATACCAACCAGCAGTCAGGTGCCCAAAGCGATGAAGCAACAACAAGTCAATTAGAGGATTATGTAAGGTTTTCAGGAGATGGTTATAGCACAGATGACAACTATGTTATCATCTCTTCATCGAACACGCAATCCAAATACCATTACAAGATCGATTTTGGCGATAAAACATCTATTGCAGGTTACACAAACAACGAGCGCATAGAATTCACGCACCGATACAAGCAGAGCGGAGAATATGCTCCCAGAGCAACAGTAAAAAACATTGATAAAAACAGCGTAAAAGAAAGGAATGTTTTAAACCCTATAACTATAGAAGACGGGGATCTTGCGCCTGTAGCAATAATCAATGCACCGTATTCTGCCCAAGAGGAAGAATCTGTTTTGTTTGACGGCTCTGAAAGCTACGATCCAGACGGGGAGATTGTAAGCTACAAATGGACCTTTGGAGATGGAAATACAGCCTCAGGAATGACAGCAGAGCATGCCTTTACAGACAAAGGCTCGTATCACGTTGTTTTAGAAGTGACAGACAATGACGGGTTAAGCTCAAAAACAACGTTTCTTATATTTATCGATATAAAAAAGCCGAAACCCTCGAATTATGGAGATGTTGACCAGTCCCAGCAGGATACCTCTGGGGGTTATGTTGAAATTTATGGAGGCGTAAGATGTGCCCAATCATTTGTCACATCTACTTATGAAATGCTGACCGGGGTTAGGTTATATGTAGAGAGAGATTTCAGGATAATAAACGACGATTCAACTGGCACTGGAAACAGTGATAGCGCAGGACAAAACAACGGCGGCGTTTCAGCATCTGAAGACGATTCAAAATATCCTCTGTTACGAGTGTTGAATAAATTAGGCCGCAACAGATTTGTTGAGTTTATAAAAACATTTCTTACTAAAATTAAAAATATCTTTAAGCCAGGCAGCAGCGGATCAGGCAATGACGGGG
>DSBF01000148.1 GCA_011049495.1 Ignavibacteria bacterium | reverse complement strand
TTTCAAATCTCTTCAATAAGTCGTCAATTTTAATAATTTCATCAGTTAGTAAAAGATGAGCCAGATGCAGACGTTCTGACAAAATTTTATTCCTATTATTCTTAGCGGATTTATTTAATATCAGATATAGTTCATCCCTATGAAAAAAATCCTGTAACAGGGTAAAGTTTTTGTTTCTTTTTCCTAATTTTATCAAATCATCAATTTTATTATTTTTCATAGCCTTAACAACACTGCGGATATGACTGGGAATTACATCTTCCATTGACCCTTTAATAGAAAAAGATAAATTGGTTCTATTAATTTCTGTAAAGAGATAATCAACTGTTATAGAATCTTTTAACTCTCCAATTTGATCAATCTGCTCATTGAATTCTGAAATTATACCTAGATCAGTATCTATAATTTTCTCCTCCACAGCGCTAATTTTTTTTTGTAGCTCACTGTGTTTTAGCAACAATTCTACGTCTTGTTCCTTTTTCATTTTTTTATCAATTTCTTTCAGCTCCTTTTCAAGCTTTTCTTCCTCTTTCGTTAACGTCTTTAAAGCTGTTATCTTGTTTGAAGAATTTTCATTCGCCAACCTTAATCTTTTTAGGATAATACTATAGGCGTCCCGATTATCAGACAATAAATTTGGAATTATTACATATTCCAATCCTTTATAATAAAAAACCAGATGCTCCAAAATATATAACCAAGCAAATTTGATATATCTGGCGCTATCTAATGAAATGGCCAGATTTTCATTAATCCTAAAATTCAGGCTATCGTGATAATTATCATAAGAGAACACTTTGATTTCTGGTCTGTAGCCGATCTCTGTTAACTTATTTGTAAATATGTCATATCCCTCTTTAGCAGTATCATTTTTTATTAACGGACATTTATACCAATTTTCCCAAACTTCAGGCATTAATTCCCAAAATGTTTTGCCATTCACAGAAAACCAAAACCAGTAATCCCCTTTTTCTTTAGAAACTAAAATCGTACTCACTCTCAATAAAGCATCATTCCATTCATTTTTATTTAAGACTGACAGCAACTTTTCATGGTCTGCTTTTCTTTTTACTAATTTATTTTCGTTGTTCTCTTTCTGATACGACTCAATCTCTGCCTCTGTTTCTGCTCTTTCAATGTGTTTATCAAAATGTTTAATCGCCTCCTTTAACACAGAACAAAGCTCTGAGGTTTCAGGATGGGAATATTTTATTATCGTTTGATGTAATGTATTAACAAGTAGAGAAACCTTGTCGGACAAGATTGATTTTTTTAAATTAAGATTTGGGTAAAGATAGTAAATACCAGGTCCACTACCTCCGATCTTTTTTGTAAAAAACATTTTATCTTTTGAGATGGCGTTTTCATTTGTCCGAATATCTTTGACTTTATTATCTTCAACAATAAAATCAATATTAAAATATAAGAAGTCAGAATCATGCTCAGCCGTATCCTCAATAGATGATCGTATGTCTTCTTCAGTTAAGACACTTCCAATTTTCCAAAGTTTATACGCCAGACTCATAAAACCTCCTCGGCACAATTGGTCTGCTTTATTTTAAATTATTACGTATTTTACTTCGACATCACTTCAAATCACTTATTTTTTTCAAACCATTCAAACCGTTTCGACTGGCTTCGTGCCTCTGCAAAAATATAGTCTCTCAATGAAGGAATTATTATCCTTAAGATGTGGATATAACATAATTCAAATAGAGACCTTCCCAAAGTTTCTATTACCTTTTCCCGCCGTCTCAAAACATCCAAAACCCTGGCTATTTTTGGCTCCTAAACCTGTGTCATAACCAAGCTTAATCAACTCTGGATTTCCTTCTAACTTGTACTTACCCATCCAGCCTTCAATAACCAACCCTTTGTAGTCAACAATCTTTCTGTGCTTGCTCGTAATGCCGATTGGGGCTATTGAAAAATTCAAATCTTTTGGTTCTTGCTTATAAAATGCTCGATATTTCTTCAACAAATTCTGCTTAATTAATTCGGAAAATTCATCCTCAAACGGCTTATAATAATATGTCTTTTTGCGCCCGTCTTTTGTTTCCAGGGTACTGTAAACGGTCATGGGTGAAAGCATCTTTATTTCCACTTCTGAATCAAAACTAGGTGTTCCATGAACATTTATTGAATCAACAAAAATCTTTGAACCATTTAAATTTAAATTTTCTTTTCTTAAAAAATTCTCAGCAAGACTTGGGAGAAAACTCTCAACGGGTGAAGAAATTACTAAGCCAAAAGGTGACTCAATTTTAAATTTTTTAAGCTTTGAAATAAAGCTTACCTTCCCGGAGAGTCGCGAAAATGTAAAAAGCTTAAAGTGCCGCTTGCCTACCACAAAGCCTTCATCGTGCAAGAAATTAGCCAACTTCTCATCAATGTGGTTGTAAATTAACGCCTGAACAAGATGATTGTGAGCAACGGGTAGCAAAACATCCTTTTCGCTTCTAAAACTTGCCTCAATTCTCATTAAAGCCTCTCATCCAATACTCTGTCTATAACATGGTTATCGGACCACCGACTGCCGACCGCGGTCAGTAAAAACATGCATTATGTTATCTTCTAATTCTTTTCCAAAAATCCTGCTATAAAACTACGCATTTAATTCAAACCTATTATCACCTGGCCGGTTCCGAAAATGTCGCCGTCGAAGACGAACTCCAACCCTTTCGCGTCCACCGGAACTTCGTAAGGCAA
>DSBF01000043.1 GCA_011049495.1 Ignavibacteria bacterium | reverse complement strand
TTCGGTTACCCATGTGCCTAAACCGGCAAGAAAAAATGTTGAGACAAACATGAAATAATAATTAGCTGCCGGATTAACTTTGTAAGTGGGATCAAGAATATGAGCAGCTTCTTCCGATAAACCGGCAAGCAGAGGGTCTATTGTTCCGAGTAATAAATTTGCACTGTATCCGGCAGATACCGCAGCAAATGCCGCTGCCATACCGGCAATCGGATGTCTTCCTACCGAAAGAAATATTATTGCCGAAAGAGGTACCAACAAAACATACCCTACTTCACTTGCAGTGTTTGAAAGAATTCCCGAAAAAACTATTACAAATGTTAAAAGTTTTTTTGGTGCTGAAAGAACAAGAAGTCTTAGCACAGCGCCGATCAAACCGCTTCCTTCGGCAACTCCAATTCCGAGTAATGCAACAAGCACTGTTCCAAGCGGGGCAAAAGAAGTAAAGTTAACCACCATATTTTCCAATATCATGTGAATGCCTTTAACCGAAAATAAATTAACGGGTCTTACGGTTTCACCTGTACCGGGATGGATTACTTCAATATGGAATAAGCTTGTTATACCCGAAATAATTATAACAGCCACGGCTAAAATTGCAAATAGTGTTGTTGGTTCGGGAAGGGCATTGCCAACTTTTTCAATTGTTGAAAGAAATTTGTCTATTGCGGATTTCTTTTGAGGTTTAGAATCTGTCATTCTTTCCCTTCTTTAACTTGTTAGAATATATAATATTTCGGTAAAGATATAATTTTATATCTTCTTAGAAAAATTATTCTGGTTCGTAACTTTATATTTTTACATACGTCTAAAATTAAAATTTCGGAGAAAGAGAAATGAGAAAGCGTGAAAAAATTAGGGATTTGTTTTTTTACCTATTAGTAGGTTTTTTCACTCTCGCAATCCTTTCACATGCACAAAGTGAAATAGAGTTAAGAAATGTTGAGCCCGGTTTTGTTGAATATGGTGCATTCTCACTTAGTAATGATGGTGAAATAAAATTGGTTGGGAGTGTTGCCGGATTTGAAAAATGGGGACAAAAAACATATTTCTACGGTTGGATACTTGATGCCGATTCCCGTAATGTAGTTTGGCATATGCTTGATGATAGAGAAATTCGTCAAAATTTAGATGAAAATGATTTCATTGATATCGATAAAAAACTATCTCTTGAAGCCGGCAATTATGAAATTTATTTTACCGGGGGATTAGGTTCCGGTAATATAGAAATAAAAGGTTTTAAAGGATTGATAAACAAAATTTTCGGTAAAGGACAGAGAGAGTATCGGCGGAGATACAGAGATCAACTTTATCTAAAAGTGACTGGAGTTTCGGGGGGATTCTCTGTCGTAGATAAAAATTATTTTGCAGATGCTCTCACTGCCAATTCTGTTGCAAGCTCAATTCGAACCGGTGATAATAAAAACATCAAACTTCCATTTGCATTAAGTAAAGAAACCAAACTGCGTGTTTATGCACTCGGCGAAGGTTCCCGCGATCGTGTTTATGATTACGGGTGGATTTATAATGCTTCTACTTATGAAAAAGTTTGGCAGATGACTAATCGGCGTTCCGATTTTGCCGGTGGGGCAGAAAAAAATATTATGTTTGATGATGATATAACACTTCCCGAAGGTCATTATATAGCCGTGTATGTTACGGATGATTCTCATTCCTTCGATGAATGGAACCAACTGCCTCCGGATGATCCGCAGTTCTGGGGGATTACTATTTGGGCTGCTACGGATGCCGACAGTAAAAACATTATTCCCTTTGACAAAAACAAAATAGTTAAACCGTTTATCGAGATTATAAAAGTAGGTGATAATGAATTCAAGAAACAAGGTTTTACTCTAAAAAAAGATATGGAAATTTTGATTCATGCTTTTGGTGAAGGTTATGATAAACGGCGTCTTTCCGATTATGGCTGGATTGTTAATGCAGATAACGGCGAAAAAGTTTGGCACATGGAAAAAGCCGATATTCAATACGGCGGCGGTGCTCAAAAAAACCGGATGGTACATGAAAAAATTAAATTGAATAAAGGAAATTATATTGTTTTTTATTCAACCGATGGTTCACATTCTTATAATAGATGGAATGCTGCTCCTCCTTTTGACCCGGAAAGATGGGGAATAACTCTTTGGGCTGCAGGCAAAGATGATAATAATTTTATAACGGTTTTTGACCCCGATGATTTCCAAAGTGAAAAAGTTATTACACAAATTACTCGTGTGCGTGATAATCATTTTGAATCAAAATCATTTACCATAGATAAAACACAGCAAGTTAGAATTATTGCTATCGGTGAAGGATCCGAAGGAAGAATGTATGATTACGGCTGGATTGAAAATGCGGATACAAAAACAATTATTTGGGAAATGACTTTTCGAAAAACCGATCATGCCGGCGGTGCGATGAAAAACAGAAGATTCGACGGCAACATTACTCTATCACCCGGCAAATATAAACTTTACTACGAAACAGACGGGTCACATTCATACAGAAGATGGAATGCTACTCCTCCTCCAAACCAAGAGATGTACGGAATTACTTTAATGCGTGTTGAATAAATAAACCGGGGATAACGAGAAATTCAAAATACATTTTGTTATCCCCGATTTTTTAAAGAAATTCTTCGTCTTATTTTAAAATCATCATCTTTTTGCTGTCTGTAAAATTACCCGAAGTTAATTTGTAAATATATAATC
>DSBF01000208.1 GCA_011049495.1 Ignavibacteria bacterium | reverse complement strand
TTCAATCACATACGGAGATTAATTTTTTTTGCGCATACGTCAGAATTCAGGAATAAAAGGAACTTCTATTATATTCACAATCTCAAGTGATCGAAAATATATAAATAAAGCACTTTGCCACCAAATAATCCGCTGACCCGAGAGAACTAAGATAAAGCGTCTCAATATTATCAATTCTTATATACTCCGATTTCCATTGACATAAATAAACTATAATATTAATTTTAATCAATCCGAAAATAAAATTGAGGAGGTACTTAAATGAAATTATTAATCAATTCTTTATCCAAAAAGATATTAATGTCTATCTTTTTGTTCTCTCTCTCTCTCTCTCTCTGCGCAAACTAACAGCCATTTACTCGATGGGAAGCAGTATGTGAAAGATGATGGTAAATGGTATGTCGTTGACAGCAAAACAGATTCAAAATATCTTCTTGACGAAACTTCTTTATCAGTAAAACTTAAAGAAGGTTTTTCAAAACAAGCATTTGAAAATTATTGCAAGGCTCTGGGTATTGAAATTGAACGCGAAAATATGCTCGGTATTATTGACTTGAAACTTCCCGAAACAGCAAACATATTTGGAACATACAATCAATTTAAGAACAGCGCTATGTTTGAATGGATTGATATTAACTCTTATGGTGAATTTTTATCATATTATCCTAATGATCCATGTTTTGCATACCAATACTATATTGATGACCGCCAATATAATCCGCATATTAATGTCAACATTGTTTGGGAATATCTTGATTCCGAAAACATTGATCAGAGCAACGTAATAGTTGCTGTAATTGATCAGGGTGTTGATTATACAAATCTAGATATAGATGATAATATGTACCTAAATGCATCAGGCTATCATGGTTATGATTTTGTATCACAAAATAACTATCCACTCCCTAATCAAAATGATGAGCATGGAACTATAGTTGCTGGGATAATATCAGCAGAAACAAATAACAATGTAGGGGTAGCTGGTGTTTCAGGTGGATGGTTTCCCAATACAGAAGGCGCTAAAATTATGGCGCTTAGGGTAGGTTATGGTACCTATGTTGATGCTTCTGTAGTTGATGATGCTATTATTTATGCCGCAAATAATGGTGCAAAAATTATAAACATGAGTTTCAGAGCAGATGAATTAAATGCAATTAAGAATGCTATTACATATGCTTATAAGAAAAAAGGATGCTTAATAGTTGCTGCTTCGGGAAATGAAACAAAACCGGGTATTGCGTTCCCGGCAAATTATCCAAGCGTAATGGCTGTTGCAGGAATTTTTAAAAACGGAAGTAATTACGGAAGGTATGGTTCGGATTTGGATTTAGTAGCGCCAGCTCAAGATATATATTCATTGCTTAACAGAACTCAAGGTGATGCTTATCGTTGGGGATTAGCGGGCACAGGTACATCTGTTGCCGCGCCTCAGGTTGCCGGTGCTGGCGCTTTACTTTGGTCGGCGTTTCCTGATTTAACTCAAATTGATGTTAGAAAAGTTCTTAATCAATCAGCAACAGATAAAGGGGCAAGTGGTTTCGACCAGTACTATGGTTATGGATTATTAAATTCTCTCCAAAGCTTTTCGGAAATCGTTGACCCAGGTGTAATGCCTCCTCAACCTCAAAATCTAACCGTATCAATTGTTTCAAATCGTGCTCAATTAAATTGGTCAAGTGTTTCCGGAGTATCCAAATACTATATTTATAGAGCTGCAAGTGATGTTGGCAGGTATGGTTTTGAAAAGGTTGCTGAAGTAAATCATCCTACAACAACATGGACCGATAATTCTTATAACGCTCCGACTAACCCGGATCCAATTTTATTTACATTCTATTATCGTGTTACTGCTGTTAAATCTAATGGTTATGAATCGATAATGTCCAACGAGGTCGAAGTTGATCTTGACTATTTGTTTAAGAATGGAAGCGGTGATGAAATAGTCTATAAATATAAATTAGAGACTAATTATCCGAATCCGTTTAACCCAAGTACAACCATAATCTATGAAATTGCTAAAGTTACAGAAGTTTCGTTAAAGGTTTTTGACATTTTAGGAAGAGAAGTTGCAGAATTAGTTAATGAAAAAAAGAATGCAGGTAATTATAGAGTTGATTTTAATGCTTCAAATTTACCAAGCGGCGTTTACTTCTACAGAATTAATACTCAAGAATTCTCTGATAGTAAGAAAATGATTCTTTTAAAGTAATATGTAATTGAATTATGGGAATGCTCATGAAAAGAGCATTCCCATATTCATAATTTCTTCAAATTCAATATCAATAAGGAAGTAAAATGAATTTTACTAATATATATTTCCTTTTTCTTTTCCTTTCTACTGCAATATTTTCTCAACAGTTTAAATTAATTGGTCCGCCTGGGGGCAGTATCGCACAAAAACAATTTGGTCTAAACTTTAGCAATCCAAAAGTTATATATATAGCCCAATCAAACGGATCTCTTGTTAAATCAATTGATGGTACTTCAAATATAAATTCGGTGGAAGTAGGTTTTGGAAATTTCAGTAATCAAAAAATATGGCTATCTCCGGAAAACACAAATGTATTATTTATAAATAATCTTTTCTACTTAAAAACTACTGATGGTGGAAATAATTGGAATGTGTTAAATGCCCAAGCTTATAGACAAGAATTAACATTTAATCCGATAGATGCTGATATTATTTATTACTCAGATCATTCAGAGCTATAT
>DSBF01000129.1 GCA_011049495.1 Ignavibacteria bacterium | reverse complement strand
GATCATGGTAAAAGTACATTAGCCGATAGATTACTAGAGACGACAGGAACACTTTCTGGTAAAGATATTCAAGAACAGGCTCTGGACAATATGGATTTGGAACGAGAACGAGGTATAACTATTAAAAGTCACGCTATTAGAATGGAGTATAATTACAATAATGAAAAATATATCCTGAATTTAGTTGACACTCCCGGGCATGTTGATTTTTCTTATGAAGTATCGCGTGCTATTGCATCTTCGGAGGGAGCTCTTTTGGTTGTTGATGCGGCGCAAGGTATTCAAGCTCAAACCATTTCTAATCTTTACATGGCTTTGGAGTATGATTTAGAAATAATTCCGGTGTTGAATAAAATTGATTTACCGGCAGCTCGCCCTGATGAGGTGAAAGACCAAATTGTGGACTTTCTTGGTTGCGACCGCGATGAAATAATTGAAGTGAGCGCCAAAACAGGAGAAGGTATCGACGACTTATTTCGAGCTATTATTGAAAAAGTCCCTGCTCCAAAAGGAGACCCGGAAGCACCATTACAGGCATTGATTTTCGATTCGGTTTATAACACTTACAGGGGTGTTATTGCGCATTTCAGAGTTTTCAACGGTACGATTAATAAAGGGCAAATGGTTAAGTTTTTTAATACTAATCAGGAATATGATGCCCAGGAAATAGGATATTTGAAAATGGATTATATCCCTGTAAATACTATTAGGGCAGGGGAGGTTGGTTATATTATTTCCGGTATTAAAGTAGCCAAAGAGGTCAGAGTTGGGGATACTATTACAACTGTCCAAAATCCTACCAAAGAGGTTATTGAAGGTTTTCAGGAAGCAAAGCCCATGGTATTTGCCGGCGTTTACCCTATTGAGACTGATGATTTTGAGGATTTGCGTACTGCGCTTGAAAAATTGCAGTTAAACGATGCTGCTCTTACTTTTCAACAAGAATCTTCTCTTGCACTTGGTTTTGGTTTCAGGTGCGGTTTTTTAGGGCTATTGCACATGGAAATAGTACAAGAACGTCTCGACAGAGAGTTTGACATGAACGTTATTACGACTGTTCCAAACGTTAATTATAGGGTTTATACGCCAAAAGATGGCTGCATGGAAATACATAACCCAGCGGAATTACCCGACCCAAAATTTATTGACTACATCGAAGAACCATTTATCGAGGCACAAATAATTACACAAACCGAATATATTGGCGGAATAATGACCTTGTGTTTGAATAAAAGAGGAACGCTTAAAAAACAGCATTTTTTGGTAGGCAATAGAGTTGAAATAATTTTTGTGATGCCACTTGCAGAAATTGTATTCGATTTTTACGATAAACTTAAGAGTGTTTCAAAAGGATACGCCTCATTTGATTATCACCATGCAGGTTATCAGCGTTCAAAATTAGTGAAATTGGACATTTTGTTAAATGCAGAAAAAGTTGATGCTCTATCTTCATTGATACACGAGGATTTTGCCTTTAGCTTAGGTAAGAAAATGACCGATCGGCTTAGCGAACTAATTCCACGTCATCAGTTTGATATACCTATTCAAGCAGCTATTGGAGCAAAAATTATTGCGCGTTCCACAATTAAGGCTTATCGAAAAGATGTTACTTCTAAGTGCTACGGTGGTGATATAACCCGAAAACGTAAATTGTTGGAGAAACAGAAAAAAGGTAAAAAGAAGATGAAAACAATAGGTAGAGTTACTGTTCCGCAAAAGGCATTTATTTCGGTTTTAAAATTAGATGATTAAATTCGATATGTTTTATTAAAAAGTTTTATGGAGGAAAAGAATAACTGGACATTGGAAATTCGTCCGAAGAGGCATTTGTTAGATGTAAATTTGAAAGAGTTATGGCATTATCGCGATTTGATTGTACTGTTTGTCAGACGCGATTTTGTAGCTAAATACAAGCAGACGGTATTAGGTCCGTTGTGGTTTTTAATTCAACCGTTGCTTACAACTTTGATGTTTGTTGTTGTTTTTGGAAATATTGCCGGAATTCCTACTGATGGTTTGCCCAAAATATTGTTCTATATGACAGGAATAACTGCATGGAACTATTTTGCTGATAGTCTTAGGGCTACATCTAATACTTTTGTAGGAAATGCAGGTATATTCGGAAAGGTATATTTCCCGAGGCTTGTAATGCCTATTTCTACTGTAATATCCGGTTTGATACAGTTTTTTATTCAGTTTCTTTTCCTTGGTGCATTTATGTTATATTTTGGAGTTAAAGGTGCTGATTTTAGTCCAAATATTTATGCTTTGTTAATTCCGGTTTTAATTATTCTGATGGCAGGCTTAGGATTAGGTTTTGGTATTATTATTTCTTCAATGACAACCAAATATCGTGATTTGACTAATCTGGTTAGTTTTGGTGTGCAATTGTGGATGTATGCAACGCCTATCATTTATCCCTTATCAGAAATTCCCCAGAAATATAAATGGGCAATCATCGCAAATCCGGTTTCGCCGATTGTGGAAACTTTTAGATTTGCCTTGCTCGGTAAAGGGACTTTTGACATTAACCATCTTCTTTATAGTTTTGGTTTTATGCTAGTTGTTCTTGCCGCCGGTATTCTTATGTTCAATAAAGTGGAACAGTCGTTTATGGACACGGTTTAGAAAGTTAGAACTTAGAATTTAGAATTTGGAACATAACAACTTAATAACTTGATAACTTATCTACTTAATCACTTAATAATTTAATACTGTTTTAG